>JBKJYC010000174.1:0-3500 GCA_046715885.1 Usitatibacter sp. | reverse complement strand
CCCGAGGACTGCACGCCGTCGACCGAACAGAAGCACGCGGGACGCGGCTTCTGGTACGGGCCGATGTACGCGGCCGGCGGCTACCTGGCGGGACGCAGCTGGGGCAACTCCCAGGGAAACTTCTCGGCCTCGCGTGCCTCCGGCTCCGGCCGGTCGATCGGCACCGCGGGCGGGAGCTCGTCGCGGGGCGGTTTCGGCTCCTCGGGCCGCTCTTCGGTGAGCAGCTGATTGAAGCGCATCGCGCGGACTCCGCGTCCCGGTTGGCAGCAAAAGGTGGAGGACCTCGGCTTCCACTACCACACGATGGACGGCGTGTACTGGGATGAGAGCGCCTGCTACCAGTTCACCGCCGCGGAGATCGACCGGCTGGACCGCGCCACCGCGGAGCTCCAGGAGCGCTGCATCGAGGCAGCGGGCAAGGTGATCGAGGCGGGCGACTTCGAGCGCTTCAAGATCCCGGAGCCGTTCCACAAGCTGATCCGCGATTCGTGGGACGACGACGAGCCCACGCTCTTCGGGCGCTTCGATTTCTCGTGGGACGGGCGCGGCGAGCCGAAGATGCTGGAATACAACGCGGACACGCCTACGGCGTTGCTGGAAGCGAGCGTCGTGCAGTGGTATTGGCTGAAGGAAGTCTTCCCGGACGCCGACCAGTTCAATTCGCTGCACGAGAAGCTGATCGAACGCTGGAAGGAGATCGGCGCGAAGGTGCCCGGCAACCGGATCGTGCACTTCACCGGTGTCACCGACAGTCCCGAGGACCAGGGCAACCTCGACTACCTGCGCGACACGGCCACGCAGGCCGGCCTGGACGCCCGCGCCGTGGACATCTCGGCCATCGGCTGGAACGGCGCACGCTTCACCGACCTGGGCGAAACGCCGATTTCCGTGTTGTTCAAGCTCTACCCGTGGGAGTGGCTGGTGCGCGAGGAGTTCGGACAGCACCTGCTCAACCGGCGCACGCTGGTGATCGAGCCGCCCTGGAAGATGGTGCTCTCCAACAAGGCGATCCTGCCCGTGCTCTGGGAGATATTCCCGGGGCATCCGAACCTGCTGCCCGCGAGCTTCGAGCCCGGGCGCTTCCAGACCGACTTCGTGAAGAAGCCGCTCTACTCGCGCGAAGGCGCGAACGTGGCCATCACGGCGAACGGCAGGACGCTCGAGGAGCCTGGCGAGTACGGTGCCGAGGGGTTCATCTGGCAGGGCTACCACGAGCTGCCGCGCTTCGACGGCCACTACATGGTGATCGGCTCCTGGATCGTGGGCGGCGAGCCCGCCGGCGTGGGCATCCGCGAGGACTCCACGCCGATCACCCGCAACTCGAGCCGTTTCGTGCCCCACTACTTCACCTGATCAACACTTCCATCTGAACCACACTGGGAACCAAGGGAGATCGCGCCATGAGACAAGTAATGGATTCGTTCGCCGGCTTCGACAATTTCCTCGTCTTCCTCGCGATCTCGCTGGTGCTGCTGGCCGCGTTCATCGCGATCTACGTGCGCATCACCCCGCACAAGGAGTTCACGCTGATCCGCGAGGGCAACATCGGCGCCGCCTTCAGCCTCTCCGGGGCGATCCTGGGTTTCGTGATCCCGCTGGGCGCTTCGATCCGCTACAGCGTGAACCTCGTGGACATGGCGATCTGGGGCGTGATCGCGCTGGTGGTGCAGATCGCCGCCTTCGTGGCGGTGCGCATGACCCTGCCATCGATCACCGACGACATCGCACGCGGCAACGGCGCCCACGGCTTCTTCCTCGGCTCGACCTCCCTGGGCGTCGGGCTGCTCAACGCCGCGTGCATGAGTTTCTAGGCCCGAGGCACCAGTCAAGCAACGAGGCAAGGGATGGGGCAACCGAGAATCTTCGTGGAGGTCCGGTTGGGGCCGGGAGCGCAGTTCGCGCTCGGTCCCGACGCGGCGAACCACGTCGGCAAGGCGCTGCGCCTGAAGACCGGCGACGCCATCACCGTCTTCGACGGGCGTGGCGGTGAGTACGAGGCGGTCATCCAGCGCATGGACAAGGAGCACGTCGACGTGAAGGCCGGCGCCTTTCGCGACGTCGATCGCGAGTCGCCGTTCGCCGTCGGGCTGGTGCAGGGCCTGCCCGAGGCCGACAAGATGGACTGGATCATCCAGAAGACCGTCGAGCTGGGCGTGGCCTGGATCCAGCCGGTGGTCTGCGAGCGCAGCGTGGTTCGCCTTTCGGGCGACCGGGCGGCGCGGCGCGAAGCGCATTGGCGGCGGGTCGCCGTGGCCGCGTGCGAGCAGAGCGGGCGCAATCGCGTTCCCGAAGTGCGTCCCACGCTGGGGTTCCAGAGCTGGATCGCGCTGCCCTCCGAAGCCGCGCGCTGGATGCTCTCCCCGCAAGCCGAGCCCCTGGCCGCGCGCCCCGCGCCCTCGGCACCCGTGGAGCTGCTCGTGGGACCCGAGGGCGGGCTCTCGGAGAGAGAGCGCGACCTCGCGGCCTCGCGCGGCTTCTCCGGCGTGGGCCTCGGGCCCCGCGTGCTGCGCACCGAGACGGCGCCGCTCGCCGCGCTCGCCACCATCCACGCCTTGTGGGGCGATTTTTCCCGCTGAACGCCCATGGCCGCCAAGTCCAAACCCGCGCTGAAGAACGAAGCCTTCGTGAAGTGGTTCCGCGCGGCCACGCCCTACATCCACCAGTTCGGCGGCGGCACGTTCGTCATCGCCTTCGGCGGCGAGGTGCTCGCCGACGGCGAGTTCCAGCAGCTCACCCACGACATCAACGTGCTGGTGAGCCTCGACATCCGTGTCGTGATCGTGCACGGCACCCGCCCGCAGATCGAGGAGCAGATGCGCCAGCACGGAGTCGCGCCGCGCTACCACGGCAACCGCCGCGTGACCGACGCCAAGGCGCTCGCCTGCGTGAAGGAAGCCAACGGCATCGTGCGCGTCGAGATGGAGGCGCTGCTCTCCATGGAGCTCACCAACTCGCCGATGTGGGGCGCCGACATCCGGGTGTCCTCCGGCAACTTCGTCACCGCCAAGCCGGTCGGCGTCGTGGACGGCGTGGACTTCCTGCACACCGGCGAGGTGCGCAAGATCGACGCGGAGGGCATCAAGCGCCGGTTGGACGACCACGAGGTGGTGTTGATCTCGCCCCTGGGCTTTTCGCCAACGGGGGACGTGTTCAATTGCACCCTCGAGGACGTCGCCACCCAGACCGCCATCGCGCTGCAGGCGGACAAGCTCATTTTTCTCACCGAAACCCTGGGCGCGATGGACGCGAAGGGCCGGCTGATCCCCGAGCTCACGGCGCACGAGGCGCGCCAGCTGGTCGAGGCCAACGGCCAGCTGGCGGAGGACGTGCGCATCTACCTGCCCAGCGCCCTCAAGGCGTGCGAGCAGGGCGTGAAGCGCACCCACCTGATCAGCCGGCACGTGGACGGCGCGCTATTGATCGAGCTCTTCACCAGCCACGGCATCGGCACGATGGTGGTGCCGGAATCGCCGGAGCGCATCCGCGAGGCCACGCGCGAG
>JBKJYC010000173.1:0-3762 GCA_046715885.1 Usitatibacter sp. | reverse complement strand
AGAAGAAGAACACGTTCAGCGATTTCGTCTCGGCCGCCGAGCACCTGGTGAAGAAGGGCTACACCGCACCCGACCGCCTGGTGATCCAGGGCGGCAGCGCCGGCGGGCTGCTGATGGGAGCGGTGGTCAACCTGCGCCCGGATCTCTTCAAGGCCGTGGTCTCGCAGGTGCCGTTCGTCGATGCGGTGACCACGATGCTCGACACGTCTCTTCCGCTCACCGTGCAGGAGTACCTCGAGTGGGGCAATCCGAACGTGAATTCGTACTACCGGTACATGCTGTCCTACTCCCCGTACGACAACCTGAAGAAGCGCGCCTATCCCGCGATGCTGGTGGAGACGTCGCTCAACGACAGCCAGGTGATGTACTGGGAGCCGGCCAAGTACGTGGCCAAGCTGCGCGACGTGAAAACGGACCGCAATCCGGTGCTGCTCAAGACGATCCTCGAGGCCGGCCACGGCGGCGCCTCGGGCCGCTATGACGCGTTGAAGGAGCTGGCCTTCACGTACTCGTTCGTACTGGATCAGGTCGGTCTGGCGCGTTGAGCAACCTTCAGCTCTTCGCCGCCTGCGTGGCGACAGCGTGAGCTACATCTTCGTGTACTACGCGGAGCAGCACATCGTGTCCGGGCTGGTCGCGGTGGGCTACTCCGCGAGCCCGCTGCTGGGGATGTTCGGCCAGCGGGTCTTCTTCAAGACGCCCATGACGGCGAAGGTGATCGCGGGATCGATCCTGGGCATCGTCGGCATCGCGCTCGTCTTCTCGCCTGAGCTCTCGAAATTCCAGGCCGGGGGCAGCCCGGCGTTGGGTGCCCTCTTCACCGCGCTCGCGGTGATCGTGTCGACTCTGGGCCGCATGGTCGCGCACCGCAACCACGACGCGGACATCCCTGTCTGGCAGGGCATGGCGTGGGGCATGCTGTACGGCGCGATCTTCTCGGCGTTGTGGACGCTCGCCGCGGGCAGGCCCTTCACGTTCGACGCCACGCCCGCGTATGTGTTGTCGCTGCTCTACCTCGTGACGCTGGGCTCGATCCTCGCGTTCGCCGCCTTCCTCACGCTCCTCGGGCGCATCGGCGCGGCGCGTTCGGGCTACATTGGCGTGATGGGTCCCATCGTGGCGCTCGTCATCTCCGCCGCGTTCGAGGGCTTCCGCTGGCACGCGCTCACGTGGGTGGGCATCGCCGTGTCGGTCGCGGGCAATGTCATCATCCTTCGGCGCGCGTAGGTCCTCGCTCAGCATCCGTGTCGCGGCCGCGTTGTCGGTCCTGCTGCACGCGATCCTGCTGGCGATTCCCGGCCGCGACCGCATCGGCGAGCAGACCCTGAGCGGCGTGACCCAGCCGCCGCTGTCGGTCGTCATCGTGCAGGCTGAGACGCCGCCACCCGCAGCCGCCGCGCCACCCGCTACAGCGGCACCCGAGCCCGCTCCCGCACCGACTCCGCCGCCCCGGCCGCGCTCCACGCCGCGGCCGCCCGTTCCCGAGGAGGCGCGCAAACCCGTTCCGGTGCCGGTGGAGCCCCCAGCGCCGGCTCCCGCACCTGAGAAGGCGCCGCCCGTGGACATCGCCGCGTTGATCGAATCGCGGCGCGCGCAGCGCCGGTCCCTCGAATCGAAGGCGCTCGCCAACGCGGAGCGCCGCGACGTGGGACCGATGGTCGCGGACTCCACCGCGGCGCAATCCATCCAGCGCAACCTGGGCTCGCTCGCCCACGGCTCCGAGGGCACGAGCGGGGTGTTCCAGATCCTGCGCAAAGGCGCGCGCACGGCGGAGTTCGCCTTCAACGGCTGGAAGCCCGATGCCTCCCGTCGCTGGCGCGAAGTGATCGAGGTGGACGCGGGCCTGGGCGGCGACGTGGAGCTCGCCATCATCCGCCGCATGATCGAGCTGATCCGCGGCCACTACAAAGGCGACTTCAACTGGCAGTCGTACCGGATGGGGCGGGTGATCGTGCTCTCGGCGCGTCCCGAGGACAACGAGGCGCTCGAGGATTTCCTCTCGCGCGAGTTCTTCGGCACGCCGCTCATCAAGCGGCAGCGTTGAAAGGGCCCAGTGTCGCGAGCGGTCCTCGTTTCCGACGACCTGAACGGCGCGATCTACCGGGTCTGGCGGCGAACGCGCAGCCGCGAGCCGGTCGCTACGAGTGCCACAACGACCATCGCGAACAGCAACGACTCGATTCCGATCGATTCGCCCAGCAGCACCGCGGCGGCGGCGATCGTCAGGAACGGCTGGAGAAGCTGGAGCTGGCCCACGCGCGCGATCCCGCCAAGGGCCAACCCGTGGTACCACGCGAAAAAGCCCACGTACTGGCTCACGATCGCCACGTAGAGGAACCCGGCCCAGGCGAGCGGGGGCACGGCGCGCAGGTCGCCGGGCGAGAAAAACGGCACGAGCGCCGCGAGCACGGGCAGGCATGGCAGCAGCGACCACGAGATGGCGGACCAGCTCCCAAGCGTTGCCGCGGCGCGCGCGCCGAGCGCGTAGCCGAATGCGGCGGCAGCCACGGCGGCGAGCAGTGCCAAGTCCGCCGGATGGAGCGCTCCGCCGCCCTCTCGCAGCGCGAAGGCGATCACCGCCGTGCTCCCAGCCACGCCCACGACCCAGAAGGCGGCGCTGGGCCGCTCGCGCGCCACGAGGGCGCCGGCGGCGGCGGTGGCGAGCGGCAGGATCGCGAGCACCACGGCGCCGTGGGAGGCCGGCGTGTACTTCATCGCCCAGGTCATGAGCAAAGGGAAGCCGAAGACGACGCCCAGGGCCGAAGGCGCGAGCAGCTTCCATTCGGCGCGGGTTGGCCGCCGGGGCCGCGTCGCGGCGAGCACTCCGGCGGCGAGCACCGCAGCGAGCAGCCCGCGCCCGAAAGCGATGAAGAAGGGGTCCAGCGCCAGCACCGCGACCCGCGTAGCCGGCAGGGTGAGGCTGAACGCCGCTACGCCGATGAAGCCCCAGAAGAGGCCGCGCGCCTCCGCGGACTTCAACCTTGCACGGCCTTCGCGTTGCGGAATTTCTCCAGGCCGCGCGCGGCTTCCTTGCGAACCCTCCACTTGATCGGTGCGAACCACCCCAGCACCCTCCCCATGGGCCCCAGCGCCTGCGACGCCCAACGGTAGAAGGAGAAGCGGTCGTAGTGGCGCGCGATCTTGCCCTCGCGAAAGGCGAACATCGCGCTGACCTGGTTGACCACCCGGCGGCCCGTCTTGCTGAAGGTATAGCGGGCGGTCCAGTTCGCGCGGCCGCCTGCCGCGTCGGCGCCGGCGTTCTCCAGGGTCACCTGCAGGTCGGTGGCGCGCGCCAGCAGCATCCGCCACATGTCGCCCGCCTCTGCCCCCCTCAGCTTGGGGAAGACCGGGTCGGAGAAAAACACCTCCGGGTGATAGCAATTCGCCATGGCCTCGGCGTCGCCGCGGGCGAAAGCGGCATAGAAATCGCGAATCAGGGTCTCGTGGGGGTGCATGGAATTGACGACCGTCAAGGTCGCGAGTTTTGCCGTGTTCCTATACTGCCGCAAATTCCACGAAGGACCTTCCCCATGCTCTCCGATATCGAAATCGCCCAGAAGGCGAAGATCAAGCCCATCGGCGAGATCGCCGCGAAGCTCGGCATTCCCGACAGCGCCATCGAGGCCTACGGGCACTACAAGGCGAAGATCGGCCTGGAATACGTGAATTCGCTCGACGGCAAGCCGTCCGGGAAGCTGGTCCTCGTAACCGCGATCTCCCCCACGCCCGCGGGCGAGGGCAAGACCACGACCACGGTGGGCC
>JBKJYC010000172.1:0-5352 GCA_046715885.1 Usitatibacter sp. | reverse complement strand
GACCACGGTGCCGGAGTTGTAGGCCTCAGTGCAGTCCGCACCGCAGCTGATGCCCGCCGGATTGCTGCTCACCGTACCGGTGCCGGTCTTGCCGACCGTCAGCGCAAAGGTACTGAGCGTGAAGTTGGCGGAAACGCTCTTGGTTGCATCCATCGTGACCATGCAGGCGCCGGTGCCCGAGCACGCTCCGCTCCAACCGGTGAAGATCGAACTCGCGCTTGGCGTGGCGGTCAGGGAGACCGGAGTGCCGGAGTTGTAGCTCTCGGTGCAGTCCGCCCCGCAGTTGATGCCCGCCGGATCGCTTGTCACCGTGCCGGCGCCGGTTCCGGACCGGCTGACCGTCAGCGTGACCGGCGGCGGCAGGAAGCGGTTGCGGTATTCCTGCGAGTTCATGAAGCCGTCGAGCATGGCGTTTGCGGAGGCCCCGGTGTCGAAGTACGCGACCCAGTTGTTGAACCCACCCGGGTCGGGGGCGCGGCGCAGCATGCCCACGTAGATGGAGGTCACGAACACCTCCGAAGCGCTCAACTGGCGGAATTCCTGCGACTCGGAGAAGCCCACCATCACCGCGCCGCGCGTCATGGCGCCGCTGTCGCGCTGCCCCAACCAGAAGGCGCGGCCCGGCGGGTCCGCCGCGCGGCCCAGCACGTTCTGGTAGACCAGGTCCACGTACTGGCCGTTGCTGAGCGAACCGTATGTATT
This sequence comes from Usitatibacter sp., assembly GCA_046715885.1. GTDB lineage: Bacteria > Pseudomonadota > Gammaproteobacteria > Burkholderiales > Usitatibacteraceae > Usitatibacter. The sequence continues at coordinate 4,650 of JBKJYC010000172.1, read as the reverse complement.
GGTGAATTCCGGTGACGAAGCGAAGCCTTGCGCGATCGTCCCCAGGGGCGTGCCCGCGCGATAGCTTGCCACGTGGCTCATGAGTCCTGCGTAGTCCGGGATCCTCAGGAAAAAGGAGAAGTAGAGCCGCGTGCATTGCGGGAGCCCGTTCTGGAACTCCTGGGAGTTGAAGAAAGCCTCGATCACCTGCGAGCGCGTCATCACCCCGGCATTGATCTGGTTGGTCCAGTTGTTCACGCCGCCCGCATCGCCCTCGCGCCCCAGGAAGTCGCGGTACTGCTGCATCGCGAAGAGGCGGCTGTTCGCGAAGACATCGTTGTCCTTCACATTCGGGTTGCGGGCCTCGATCACCTCGACGTCGTCCGGGATGCCATCGTTGTCGGTGTCGGCCGACCAGGCGTTCGGGCAAACGAGGATCGCCACAAGAAGAAGCCATCGCGTTGCGATGGCCATCCAGTCGGGGCTGCGCCGGACCACTCCCGTGAGCTCGCTCATGTGCGCTCCTTGCCGCGGCGTTGTCATGCCTGGCGCGGCTGGAGCCCATTGGAATACAAACGCCAGCCCTCGTCAAACGGCTCCCCGTAGGCGGGTCAAGCCCGTGTGGACGTCACGGCGTCAGGCAAAGCGAGACCGGCGTGCCGTACACCTGCCGCGTGATCGGCTTCGTCTGCGTCACGCCATCGACCGTGTACGTGAAGGTCGCGTTGGTGGGGTCCGAGAAGGCCAGGGTGCCGGTACCGACCTGGGTCAGGGCGACCGTGTCCGCATTCCACGGCGCGCTGTTGAAGGCGTTGCCCCGCGTGCGATACAGGGTCCCGGTGTAGGTCTCCCCACCCGAGCGGCGCGCATCGGTCATCACTAGCCACATGCCACGGCCATCGGCGCCGTAGGTGAACCAGGTGACGAAGAGGATTTCGCCCTGGTGGGTGATATTGAGGCCCCAGCCGCTCTCGGCTCCGGGCGGCTGCGATCTCCACCACAGGTCCTGGTAGTTGGGGGCGCCGCCGGACGTTCCACCCGCGGTGCATGTGGGTACCGGCGAGGCGTATTCCTGGCGAACGATCTGCTTGGTTTGCGAGATGTTGTTCACGGTATAGCTGAACGAGCCCCGGGTGGCGGACGTGAACGTGAAGGTGCCGGTGCCCACGGGGGTCAGGACGACGGTCGCGCCGACGGGGAAGTTGCTGAACGGCGGGCCGGTCGTGCGGTAGATCTGCCCGGTGTAGACGCCCTCGGAGACCCGATTCGCGTCGGACATGACCAGCCACAGGCCGCTGCCGTCGGTGTCGTAGGTGAACCACGTGACGAACAGGATGTTCCCCTGGTGCGTGATGTTCACGCCCCAGCCGTTCTCCGAGCCGGCGGGAAATGCCCACCAGAGCGCCTGGTAGGTGGCCTCCGCGACGGGAGGCGGTGGCGGGGAGGAGGTGTTGGCGAAATTCTGCGGCGAAGGTGCACTGGTGCTGCCGTCGCGATTGAGGGCAACGCCGTTGGTGGGAATCGCGGGGTGCGCCCAGACGTCCGAGCCTTCGGCCCAGTTGATCTGCCCGGCCACGGTGTGCAGGAATCCGTCGGGGATGATGTAGTCCGGCGTCACGCCGAACATCGCCTGCACGCCGGCGGTGCCGAAGAGCACCTTGCGTCCCGAGGTGTCGCCCGGAAGGTTGCTCGCCAGCGTGAAGCTGCGCGTCGGCTGCGCGGGCGCGCTGGACACGATGGTGTGGCCCTGCGTGAACTGCTGGCCTCCCGTGAGCGCGGTGAGCTCGATGTACTGCACCGTCCCGCTCGCGTTTGAGTAGGCCTCGTTGATGGTGAACAGGTGGAACGCCGCCCCGGCGGGAAGTGCCAGCAGGGTCGCGAACAGGACGGCGGCGAGACGCGATGCGGGATGAAGCATGGCAAGCCTCCGTGGGCTCACGGCGCAAACACCCGCGGCGGGGCGATTGCTCCCGGGCGTTTGCAACTTTGGGGACGCACTTCCGGCGTTGAAGCCGAGCGACATGCCACCTCATTCGTCGTCTGGAAGCTTCGGCGGGCGCCCGTCGTAGACCTGGTTGCGACGCCGTTGCAGCCAGGCGTCGCGGAGGAACGAGTACTTGTCGATGGCGGCCTCGTCGAGCATGCGCTCGGCCTGCAGCAGGTTGGAGCGGATGCGCACAACGTCGAGGACCTGGAGACCGGTGCGGATCTCCCACTCGTACTCGAGCCAGCTCGCGCCGTATCCCATGTAGCTGTCGACGTAGCGCGCCGGTGCGTCGCGCAGGGTGCTGGGGCCCATGAGCGGGAGGACCAGGTACGGCCCCGAGGGCACGCCCCACTTGCCGAGCGTCTGCCCGAAGTCCTCGTTGTGCTTGTCCAGTCCCATGGGGCTCGCGACGTCGAAGAGCCCGAAAATGCCCACCACGCTGTTCACCACGACGCGTCCGAGGTCGCTCGCGCCTTCTGCGGGCTTGCCCTGCAGGATGTTGTTCACGCCCGTGGCGATGTCCTCGATGTTGCCGAAGAAGTTGTTGACGCCGGTGCGCACGAACTGGGGCGTCACTTTCACGTAGCCCTGCGCCACGGGCTTCAGCACGATCTGGTCGACCTTCTCGTTGAATTGGAAGACCGGGCGGTTGAAGCCCTCCCAGGGGTCGCGGGGATTGCCGGGGCCAGACGTGGAGGCACAGCCGGAGGCAAGGACAAGCAGGCACAGGGCAAGGATCGATCGCATGGGGAATTAAGGGGTCCGTTGTGAAGCTGTTTTTGGGTCAGCGGTGCATGAACCGCAGGGAAAGATCGAGCGCCTCGATGTCCTTGGTGAGCGAGCCGACGGAGATCCGGTCCACGCCCGTCTCGGCGATGGCGAGCACGGTCTTCAGGCTCACGCCGCCCGAGGCCTCGAGCTCGGCGCGCCCCTGTGCGGCCTTCACGGCGGAGCGCATGGCGCCGAGATCGAAATTGTCGAGGAGCACCAGTTTCGCCCCGGCATCGAGCGCCTCGAGCAATTGTTGCAGATCCTCCACCTCGATCTCGACCAGGGTTCCGGGCGGCGCGGCCCTGAAGGACTTTTCCAGCGCCTTGCGAATGCCGCCGGCGGCGACGATGTGGTTCTCCTTGATGAGGATGCCGTCGTGCAGGCCGATGCGGTGATTCATGCCCCCGCCCACGCGCACGGCGTACTTCTGGGCGATCCTCAGGCCGGGGATCGTCTTGCGGGTGTCGTAGATCTTCGCCTTCGTGCCTTGCACGGCCTTCACGAACCGCTGCGTTCTCGTCGCAACGCCCGAGAGCAGCTGGACGATGTTGAGCGCGGTGCGCTCGGCCGTGAGCATCGGGCGCGCGAGCCCGTCGATCTCGCAAAGCGACGTGTCCGCGGTCACGTCGTCGCCGTCGCCGGCATGCCAGAAGATCTCGACGTCGGGGTCGAGCTCCTCGAACGTCCGGTTGAACCACTCGACGCCGCAGAGCACTGCGTCCTTGCGGGAGAGCAGCCGGGCCTTCGCCTTCTTGCGCTCGGGCACCAGGGAGGCGGTGAGGTCGCCCGTACCGACGTCTTCGGCGAGCGCGCGCGTGACGTCGGCTGTAACTGTTTCCTCGAGGGCGTGGACGGCATCCGGCATGGCGTTTCGAGGATAGCATGGGCGATGCGTTCCCTCGCGGGGTTGAAAACCACTCCGGCGCAGCCATTTGGGATCCAGGTTCACACAACGTCCGCGAGAAAAGTGATCCCCATGCGAATCGACAAGCTCACCACCAAGTTCCAGCAGGCCCTGGCCGACGCCCAGAGCCTGGCGCTCGCCAACGACAACGGCTACGTCGAGCCGCAGCATCTCTTGCTGGCGCTGCTCGGCCAGCAGGACGGGGGCACCGCCTCCATCCTCCAGCGCGCCGGCGTCAACGTGCCGCCGCTGAAGCAGGCGCTCGAGGCGTCCATCCAGCGGCTGCCGAAGGTCGAGGGCACCGGCGGCGAGATCAACGTCTCGCGCGACCTCACCAACCTGCTCAACATCACCGACAAGGAAGCCGCAAAGCGGGGCGACCAGTTCATCTCCTCGGAGCTGTTCCTCATCGCCGTGATCCACGACAAGGGCGACACCGGGAAACTCCTCAGGCACGCCGGTGCCATCCCCAAGGCGATCGAGGCCGCGATCCAGGCGGTCCGAGGCTACGGCAAGGTGGACAGCCAGGATGCCGAAGGGCAGCGAGAGGCGCTGAAGAAGTACACCATCGACCTCACCGAGCGCGCGCAGCAGGGCAAGCTCGATCCGGTCATCGGCCGCGACGAGGAGATCCGCCGCGTGATCCAGGTGCTGCAGCGGCGCACCAAGAACAACCCGGTGCTGATCGGCGAGCCCGGCGTGGGCAAGACCGCGATCGTCGAGGGCCTGGCGCAGCGCATCATCAACGACGAGGTGCCCGAGGGCCTGCGCGGCAAGCGCGTCCTGTCGCTCGACATGGGCATGCTGATCGCGGGCGCGAAGTATCGCGGCGAGTTCGAGGAGCGCCTGAAGGCGGTGCTGAAGGAGCTCTCGCAGGACGAGGGCAAGACCATCGTCTTCATCGACGAGCTGCACACCATGGTGGGCGCGGGCAAGGCCGAGGGCGCCATGGACGCGGGCAACATGCTCAAGCCTGCGCTCGCGCGCGGCGACCTGCACTGCGTGGGCG
>JBKJYC010000171.1:0-6123 GCA_046715885.1 Usitatibacter sp. | reverse complement strand
CCAGGTAGGCACGGGCGCCGAGGCGCGCTCGGGCGCCGTCAGCGTGCACTACACCGGCTGGTTGCACGATCCCAGCAAGCCCGACGGCCGCGGCTCGAAGTTCGACAGCTCCCACGACCGGGGAACGCCGTTTCGCTTCAACCTCGGCGCGGGGCAGGTGATCGCCGGGTGGGACCAGGGCGTCGCCGGCATGAAGGTGGGCGGAAAGCGCACTCTCGTCATCCCGCCGGACCTGGGCTACGGAACACGCGGCGCAAGCCCCGTCATTCCCCCGAATGCGACTCTTGTCTTCGACGTCGAGCTCGTCGACGTTCGCTAGGTCCGCCCGGCTCGTCATTGATGCGTGCGTGGAGTAGGCTCACTCCATGGCTGCCGACCGCGACGCTCTGAACCGCGCCTTCTGGGACCTGGGACTGCGTTTCCAGTGGGACGAGGCAACCTGGGCGCGCCTTGCCGCGCTGCCCGACATCCACGCGCAGCTGGTCCAGTACCTGAAGGAAACCCAGCCGCACCTGCTCGCCGTCTACGACGTCGATCTTCTCAGCCGCATCATCCAGGAACGACTCGCTTCGCCCGCCGACTCGCGCATGGGCATGGAAGCGCACCGCTCCATCTAGCGGGCAGTCAGCTCATCTCGAGCGTAGCGACCACCGGCAGGTGGTCCGACGCCAGCCGCGCCAGCGCGCTGCGATGCACGGTGATCTCCTTCAGCATCGAGCGCGGGCTCACGTAGATGCGGTCGAGCGCGAAGAGAGGGTGGCGCGCAGGGAAAGTCGCTGGCGCGGGGCATGCGTCGAAGTAGGTCCGCAGGTGCTTGAGGGGGCGCCCCCACAGGTACCACTCGTTCAGGTCGCCCATCAGGACCTCGCGATCCGTCCCGGTGTCGGTGAAGAGCCGCAGCAGCCGCTCCACCTGGGCCCTGCGCTCCGCCGGCCGCAACCCGAGATGGGTCGCCACGACGTGCACGCGCTGGCCGTCGCACTGAATGTCGGCGGCGATCGCGCCACGCGGCTCCCTGCCGGACCAGGTGAGGTCGAGGAGCTCGAAGGCATCCACCGGGCAGCGCGCGAGCATGAGGTTGCCGTAATGGGCGTCGCGGCGCAGCAGCGTCTTGCCGGCGATCGCGGTGAGCCCGGTCTCCCCGGCGAGCCACTCGAACATGTCGATGCCGCTGGCCGCGGAATCCACCTCCTGCAACGCAATCACGTCGGGGTCGATCTCGCGGATCACGTCGCGGATGCGCTCGGGCGAGCAGCGGCGGTCGCGCCCGATCCCGCCGTGCACGTTGTACGACGCGATCTTGATCAAGCGGCCTGGAGGCTGCGGTTGCGCTTGAGCCAGCGGTCGCCGGCGAACGCGACGGCGGCCAGCGCCAGCACCGCGGCCGCGACGATCCACAGGTTGGGCCGTCCGCTGCTGCGCAGGGCCTCGACGATCTGGTCGCCGAGCACCGTGGCCACGAGCAGGCCGGGGAGCATGCCCAGCGCGGTGCCGAGGATGAAATGGTGCAGCTTCACGCGCACCGCGCCGGCGAGCGCGCTGATCACCTGGAAGGGCGCCACGGGAACCAGGCGCACCGCGGTCATCGCGACCAGCCCGCGGCGCTGGAGGAAGTGCGTGATGCGTTCCATCCGCGGGCCCGAATAGCGCCGCACGGTGTCGCGGTCCACGAGCCGCCCGCCGTAGTATCCGACGCACGCCGCGGCGAGGATGCCGGTGATCGCCATCGCCGCGCCCAGCCACGGGCCGAAGGCCACCACCGCAGCCATGGTGATGAGCGGCCGCGGGAACATGACGAAGCTGGCGGGCGTGTAGGCGGCCATGATGACCACCGGGGCCCACCAGTAGTCGGCGAAGCGCTCGGCCAGCGCCATGGTGTTGTCCGTCGTGACGACGTCGGCCAGGGGCGTATAGCGCCAGGCGAGCGTCAGCGCGCCCACGACGAGCATGACCGCGATGGCCACCACCATCAGCCCGCGCCGCGCGGGGCGCGCCTCGCTCTGCGGCGCGAATTGCTTCATCAGGTTTTCCAGCGAGATCGGCTTCTCCGGGTCGGCCACGGAGGCGACGAGGTCGGTCACGCTCGCGGAGTGCTCCTTGTCCTCGAGGTCGGCCATGCCGCGTTTCTCGCTGCTGAGGGCATCGATCGCCGATGCCATGGTGCCGCCGCGCGCGATCTCGCGCTCGACCGTTTCCGGGTCCGTGTCGAGGTGCTCGGCGAGCAGCAGGTCGCGGGCCTTGCGGATCGCCTTTTGCACCTCCGCCTTGCCACGCGCCTCGATCACGATGTCGCATTCCGTGTCCATTCCCATGGAACGGTTGCTCAGGTTCGCCGATCCGATGCGCAGCCACTCGTCGTCGGCGATCATCACCTTCGAGTGCAGGTCCACGCACGTGGCGTCGTCCAGGCCGCATACATCGGGGAACACGGCGCGGAAACGCTTGTGCGCATCGCGCCCGCGCAGCTCCTTCAACAGCCGCGTGCGCAGCAGATGCATCGTCACCTCCTCGAGCCAGCCGTGGGAGAGGCGCCGGGTCACGAGCAGGATCTCGGGTCCGTCGGGCTCGGCGAGCCGCTCGCCCAGCGCCTTCGAGACCTTCTCGGAGGTGAAGTACTGGTTCTCGATGTAGATGTAGTCGCGCGCCCTCGCGATCATATCGAGGTACAGGCGCTCCACGTGCCGGACTTCCTTGCGGCCGTCCTGCTCGGGATAGGTGCACGCGACGGCCACCGGGACGTCCTCGATGTGGACGGGAATGTCCTCGGGCCAGGGGTCGTGGGCCACGCGAACGGGCTTCAATTTCTCCCCGGTCGCCACCCGCCAGCGATAGCGGGCGACTTTCGCGAGCTCCTGCGCGGCTTCGCCGTCCACCAGCGCCATCACGTCGTGGAACGGCGGGTAGCAGGCGTCGTCGTACTTGCGCCGCGGATCCTTGGCCTCGTGGTGGTGCGTGTCCCAACGCTTGGAGGTGAGGTCGAGCCCGCCCACGAAGGCGATCTTGTCGTCGATGACCACGACCTTCTGGTGGTGCGAGCCCGCGAAGGGGTGTGTGTCGTCATAGCGGAAGTCGATGCGGCGGTGCGGCTTCCAGGAGAGCCCGTAGGTCGGCGGGAATTCACGGTCCGTGCCGAACACCATCGGGTAGTCCCAATCCAGGATGCGCACGCGCAGGTTGCGCTTGCGGCGCGCCAGGTCGTTCAGGAACTCGCCGATCAGCAGTTGCGGCGTCCCGTCCTCCGCGTAGCGCAGCGGCGTGCGGCTGTCGAAATCCCACGCGAGGATGAGGATCGATCGCTCGGCGCGCTCGGCGGCACGGGCGAAGGCGTCGAAATAGACCTCCCCGTCCACCAGCATCGCGAACCGATCGGCGTGGGCAAGGGCGCAGCAATTCTCGCCCGGTTTGAAAATCTTTCCGGTTTCAATTGTCATGTCCATGGGGGGATTGACCGCCCCCGACGCTAAAGATTTTACCCGGAGCGCCGATTGGACCTCTGAGCGTCATGAACAAAGGAGGAATCGGAATGGACAGCGTCGCGCCTGCACCCGTCCCCGCCTGGGCCCGGAGAGCGTTCCAGATAGGTTGTCTCCCAACCGTGCTGGTGACTGCCGCTACCCATGCACGGGCGGTCGATTTGGCCTCTTCCACCGGAGGGCTTGGCGCCCCGCCCAGCGTCCTGACGCTCGCCGCCATCCTCGCCGGCTTCGGCGTCGCGGTCATGGCCTGGCGCCAGTTCGGCCATGGAGCCGCGGCCACCGGCGCCCTCCCGGCCTTGACCGCCCGGCCCGACGCATCACCTGCCGCCAGCTTGTCGAAGCCATTGGCCGCCACGATGCAGCCCGGTATCTGGTCGCGCATGCCGGACCTCGATCCCATTCCTTATGACGGCGAGATGCAGAAGTACGTCGCCCGGCAGCCTGCGCCCGCCCCGCGGTCCGCGCCTTCCGGGCCGGTCGTTACGCCGGCCAAGCCGGCCGCCGCACCCGCCCAATCCGGGAACGCGCCCGCGCAGCCGGCGGTCGCGCCCGCTCCCGGGACCCATGCGCTCTCGGACGCCACGCGCCAACGCATCCTCGAACGCTATATCGGAGCACGCTTCACTGGCGTAGCCGCCCGCAGCGAGGACTTCCTCGACGCCCCGCGCATCGTCAAAGCCGCCCGCCTGCTCTTCGAGGACGGCCAGATCGAGCGTGCCGTCGAGCTGCTGCTGCTCGCCACCGAGGTGAACCCCGCCAACGAGGCCCCCTGGCTGGCGATGCTCGAGATCCTTTTCCTGGGCGCCAACGCCGCGGCCTACGCGCGCGCCGCCCGCCGCTTCGCGATCACGCACGCCGGATCGCAGAGCTGGCCGCAGATCCGCCAGCTTGGCCGCAAGCTGGGGCTCGACGACGCCGTGATCAGCAAGGGCATGGCGCACCACGAACGCTTCCCGAACTACGGTCCGTGGGGCGGCCTGCCCAACTGGATCCAGGCGCCCTGGGACCTGACGGGCGACGCCGCCCTGGCGGAACTGCATGCGCGCCTGAAGGACGAGGCGGCGCTGGCGGCCGAAGCCACCCAGAGGAGAGTCGCATGAGCACCGGCGCGGGCTTGTGGCCCGCCGAAGGCCGTGTCGTCTCCGGCTTCCGCGAGGAGTCGATGCGCAAGGGGTGGACGCTCAGGCTGAACGAGATGGCCCGCGTGGTCGAGAGCGCGGATCCCGTGGTGCTCGCGCCGCTGCTGATCCGCTCCCGCCGCGAGTTGATGGAAGCCGTGCGGTCGGGCAAGGCCGAGTTGCTCGGCAACCCGCTGTGCTGGGACACGGAGGAGCGCGACCTCGCGCAGTGGCTGGCCGAGACGTACGGGACTCTGGCGCGCACCGGCACGCGGGTGGCGGAACGTCTCGCCTCGGTGCCCGAGGGCGATGAAGCCGATCGCCGCTTGGGCGAGCTGATCGCGACGGCGCTCGTTTCCCTCGGCAACGCGCAGAAGTGGCACGCCATCGCGGGCAGCGCGCCGGCCTTAGCCTCACTTTCACGCATCCACGGTCTGTTTCGCCTCGCGGAGCGCCGGGGCGTCGCGCGTGCGCCGATCGATATCCCGCACGACGGCGTGCGCCATACGATGACGGTCGAGGGCCTGTACCTGCGCGTGCTGCTGTTCGGATTCCTGTTCACCGGCCACCTCGCGCGCCAACAAGTGGAGATCCTCGACGCCTGGCTGTGGCCGTGGGTCTCGGAGTACTGCCTCACGGCGGAGCCCCGTGCGGGCGAGCTCGGCCTGTGGGTGGACCTTCAGGCGGACGATGGCGTGCACAGCTCCTTCATGGCGCCCTCGGGCCTGGACGTGCGCTTCCTCGTGGTGTCCAAGCTCGAGGCACACCTCGAGGAAGTGGTTGGCGGCTTCCATGCCGGAATCATCTTTCCCGGCTACGGCACGTCCTGCGAATTCCGCATCGAGGAGCATGTCGCGGTCCTCGAATTCCTCCAGAGCCTCCTGCATCGGTTGAAACGCGCCGGCGGCGCCCCGCGCTCCGCGCGCCGCACGCTGGCGCTGCCGCGCATCGAGGCCTTCGTCGGCATCGGCGAGATCCTGCGCAAGGGTTTCGGCGAACCGCTCACCGACCCCGAGCGCCAGCGCCGGTGGTTGCGCATCCGGGACGTGAGCGACACGGGCCTGCGCCTGATCGCCCAGGAGTGCGATTGGCAACCCATCGAAGTGGGCGACCTGCTCGGCTTTCGCGAGCCGGCCTCCGGCGCCTTCGTGGTCGGCGAGGTCGTGCGCAAGCTCCCGGACAGCGAGCCGAAATGCGTGCAACTCGGCGTCGCGGTCCTGTCCCGCGATCCGCGCCGCGTGAGCCTCAAGTCCCACGCGCCCAAGAGCGATGCCATCGATGTCCTTTACCTGCGGGGCGAAGACAACTGCGGCCGCGCCGACACGCTGCTCACCGGTGAGAACGACCTCGCAGGCTTCGGCGTGCGCGACCTGGAGGCGGGCGGCTTCGTTCACGCCGTGCAGGCCAACCGCGTGCGCCGCCGCGGACGCGGCTGGGCCAACGCGGGCTTCGAGGTACTGGGGGCAAAACCGATTTCCTGACTCTGGCGCGCCATAGGGAGGCGAGCGGGGGGGGGGGGGGGGGGGGCG
>JBKJYC010000170.1:0-8835 GCA_046715885.1 Usitatibacter sp. | reverse complement strand
GGGGCACGCTCACAGCGGAATTCGAGATCACGCAGGCGATGGTCGACGAGGCGAAGGCGCGCACGGCCGGCGGCGAGAAGTTCGAGCCGACGTACGCCGTGGACCTCAGGGACCCGGAGGGCACGGTCGTCGCAACCGTGGAGAAGACGCTCTACATCCGAAAGAAAAAATGATGCAGCTCACGCACTGGAAGCTCGACGTCGACGCCGACAACCTCGGCTGGCTGTGGTTCGACCGCGGGGGAAGCGCGACCAACACCTTCTCCACCGACGCGCTGCTCGAGCTGGGCAGGGTGTGCGAGCACTTGCGCTCGATGGCGCCCAAGGGGCTCGCCATCCTCTCGGCGAAAGAGAATGGCTTCGCCGCGGGCGCCGACATCGACGAGTTCACGCGCCTGAAGGACGCCGAGGAGGCGTACCGCTTCCTGGTGCTCGGCAACGCGGTCTTCGACCAGGTCGCGGCGCTGCCCTTCCCGACGCTCGCGATGGTCCACGGCTTCTGCATGGGCGGGGGCACCGAGCTGGCGCTCGCCTGCCGCTACCGGATCGCCGACGACGGGCCGAAGACGAAGATGGCGCTGCCCGAGGTGCTGATCGGCATCGTGCCCGGCTGGGGAGGTGCCAGGCGCATGCCGAAGCTGATCGGCGCGGCGAGCGCGCTCGACCTGATGCTCACCGGGCGTGGCGTCGATGGCCGCAAGGCGAAGAAGCTGGGTCTCGTGGACGCGGTCACGCCGCAGCGCCACTTCCCGAATGCCGTTCGCCAGTTCCTCGCCGCTCCGCCCGCGCCGCACCGGCCCGCCTTCAAGGCGGCGCTCACGAACGCGCCGCTGGTGCGCAACCTCGTCGCCGCGATGTCGCAGAAGCAGGTCGCGAAGAAGGTGCGCCGTGACCACTATCCGGCGCCCTACGCGATCATCGAGCTGTGGCGCGACTTCGGCGGCGACGTGCGCAACGTCCCGCGCGAGCACCCGGCGTCGATGCAGAGCCTCTTCAAGCACCCGACGACAGCGAACCTGATCCGCCTCTTCAAGCTGCAGGACCGCCTGAAGGGGCTCGGCAAGGTGGACCTGCCGCCCGTGCGCCACCTGCACGTGATCGGCGCCGGCGCCATGGGCGGGGACATCGCGGCGTGGGCGGCGCTTCGCGGCGTCACCGTCACCCTGCAGGACCTCGCACCGGAGCGCATCGCACCGGCGGTTCAGCGCGCGGCCGAGCTCTACGGCAAGCGCCTCAAGCAGCCGCACCTGGTGCAGGCGGCCATGGACCGGCTGATCCCGGACGTGGCGGGTTCCGGCGTGGCGAAGGCCGACCTCGTCATCGAGGCCATCGTCGAGAACGCCGAGGTCAAGAGGAAACTCTTCGCGCAAGTCGAGCCGCGCATGAAGCGCGGCGCCATCCTCGCGTCAAACACCTCGAGCATCCCGCTGCAGGAGCTCTTTCCCGCGCTGAAGCGGCCCGAGCGCCTGGTGGGCCTGCATTTCTTCAACCCGGTGGCGCAGATGATGCTGGTGGAGATCGTGGAGAGCGCGATCACGCGGCCCGAGGTGATGCAGGCCGGGCAGGCGTTCGCCCGGCAGATCGACAAGCTGCCGTTGCCGTGCAAGTCGGCGCCGGGGTTCCTCGTGAACCGCGTGCTGACGCCATACCTCACCGAGGCGATGATCATGGTGGACGAGGGCCTCCCGCCCGAGACCATCGATGCGGCCGCGAAGGATTTCGGCATGCCCATGGGACCGATCGAGCTGGCCGACATGGTCGGCCTCGACATCGGCTGGGCCGTGGGCCAGGAGCTCGCGAAGCCCGGCACCCCGATCCCGCAGAAGCTGAAGGCGCTGGTCGAGGGGAAGCGATTCGGGAAGAAGAGCGGCCAGGGCTTCTACAAGTGGGTGAAGGGCAAGCCGATCAAGACCTCCACCGGCACCGGCACCGTGGACCTGAAGGCGCTCGCCGACCGCCTGGTGCTCCCCGCGCTGAACGAGGCGGTGGCCTGCGTGCGCGAGAAGATCGTCGAGGACGCCGACCTTTGCGACGCGGGAATGGTCTTCGGCACCGGTTTCGCGCCGCATCGCGGCGGGCCGATCCAGACCATCCGGCAGCGCGGCAAGAGCGAGCTCCTCGCGATCATGGAGGACCTGCGCAAGAAGCACGGCGAGCGCTTCGCCGCGGACCCGGGTTGGGAGACCGTCGTATGAACGCCGCCTTGGCGATGTGGAGCCGGCTCGAAGGAATGCCCTTCGGCAAGTCCATCTTCTCGCGTGCCATCTGCTGGAAGGCGCCGTACTTCGCGTCGATTCGCCCGCGCTTCGAGGAGTTTCGGCCGGGCTTCGCGCGCGTGTCGATGAAGAAGCGGCGCGCGGTCACCAACCACATCGGCACGGTGCACGCCATCGCGATGTGCAACCTGGCCGAGATCGCCGCGGGCACGATGACCGAGGTCTCCATCCCCGCGTCGATGCGCTGGCTGCCGAAGGGCATGCAGGTGGAGTACCTGAAGAAGGCCGAAAGCGACGTCGAGGCGGTGGCGACCGTGGCCGAGATCGCCGACGGCCCGGCGCGCGACGTGGCGGTCGCGGTCGACGTGAAGGACCGCCGTGGGGAGGTGGTTTGTCGCGCGGTGATCACGATGTGGGTCTCGCCGCGCAAGAAGCCCTGAGGCCATGCAGGAACGCGGCACCGCGCGCGCCGCGGACGGCTACCTGCTCGCGGTGACGCGCTTTCCGGCGCAGGGCGCCGCGAGGGGGACGCTGCTGATCGCCGGCGCCATGGCCGTGCCGCAGGAGTTCTACGCCGCACTTGCCCGGTTCCATGCGATGCACGGCTTGCACGTGCTCACCTTCGACTACCGCGGCATGGGTCGGTCGCGGTCCGGCCCGATGCGTGGCTGCGACACCGACGTCTCGCGCTGGGCCGAACAGGACCTCGGCGCCATGCTCCCCGAGGCGCATTACCTTCTGAGCGAGGGGCCCGGGTACCGCGCGGCGTTCGAACGCGTGAAGGCGCCAATCGTCGGCTACTCGTTCGAGGACGACGAGCTCATTACGCGCCCGGCCATCGACAACCTGCACGGCTTCTACCGCTGCGCCGCAGTGGAGCGCCGCCACGTGCGGCCCGCGGACGTGGGCGAGGAGCGCATCGGCCACTTCGGCTTCTTCGCGGAGCGCAGCCGCGACACGCTGTGGAAGGAATCCCTGGAATGGATGCTCGCGAAAGCGTGACGCTGCGCGCCGCGGAGGTGCGCGACCTGGGGGCGGTCGCCGCCATCTACGGCCACCATGTGCGCACCGGCTTCGCCTCTTTCGAGACCGAGGCGCCGGACGAGCACGAGATGCTCCGCCGGTACCGGGTGATCCGCGAGCAGGGCTTTCCCTACCTCGTGGCCGAGCTTGACGGCCAGGTCACGGGCTACGCCTACGCGAGCCTCTATCGCGCGCGGCCCGCCTACCGGTTCGCGCTCGAGAACTCGGTCTATGTCGACGAGAGCAAGGCCGGACGCGGCGTCGGCCGCGCCTTGCTGGAACGCCTCGTCGCCGAATGCGAGCGCATCGGCTGCCGCCAGATGATCGCCGTCATCGGCGACAGCGCGAACGCGCCCTCCATCGGACTGCACCGCGCCTGCGGGTTCGAAGTAATCGGTACGCTGCGCTCCATCGGGTTCAAGCACGGCCGGTGGGTGGACTCGGTCCTCATGCAGCGTACGATTGGCGCCGGGGATTCGACGGCCCCGGACGGGGAGGGCGGGCGTGGCATTGCGTGAGACGCGGTACGTGCCCATCGAGGCGCACGACTCCATCGCCGAGGTGTTCGCCCGGCGCGTGGCGCTCACGCCCGGCGCCATGGCCTACCGGCAGCACGACCCCGCGAGCCAGACCTGGCGGTTCTACAAATGGACGGAGATCGCGCGGCTCGCGGGCCGCATGCGCGCGGGCTTTGCCGCCGAGGGACTGAAGCCCGGAGACCGCGTCGCGATCATGCTGCGCAACGCCTGCGAGTGGATCGCCTTCGACCAGGGCGCGCACGCGCACGGCCTGGTGGTGGTGCCGCTCTACGTGGACGACCGCCCGGAGAATTTCGCCTACATCCTCGACGACGCGGGCGTGCAGGTGATCCTGGTCGAGGGCGAGGAGCACCTCAAACGGCTCCAGGAAGTCGCGGCCCGGATCGCCGGCGTGAAGCGCATCGTGACGGTGAAGCCGGCGAGCGCGGCGCAGGGTGGGCTGGGCGAGCGCGTGCGCTCATTGGAGCAATGGCTCCCTGAGGAGCCACACTCCGCCGCCCCGATGAAGGCCGACGCAAAGGCTTTGGCCACGATCGTCTACACCTCGGGCACCACCGGCAAGCCCAAGGGCGTGATGCTCTCGCACCAGAACATGCTGCAGAACGTGAAGTCGGGATTGAAGGCCTACGACATCTTTCCGCAGGACGTCTTCCTCTCGTTCCTGCCGCTGTCGCACATGTTCGAGCGCACCGTGGGCTACTACCTTGCGATGGTCGCAGGCACGCAGGTCGCCTTCGCGCGCTCCGTGGCCCTGCTGGCCGAGGACTTCAAGGCCGTGAAGCCCACGGTGATCGTTTCGGTCCCGCGCATCTTCGAGCGGTTGCACGCGGGGATGCAGGCCAGCCTCGACGGCGCCTCACCGATGAAGCGCCGGCTGTTCGAGTTCACCCACCGCACTGGCTGGAGCCTGTTCGAATGGCGTCAGGGGCGCGGCCCCGTGCTCGCGCGCTTCGTGCTGTGGCCCCTGCTGAAGAAGCTCGTCGCCGACCGGCTGCTGGAGCGCCTCGGCGGGCGGCTGCGCCTGTGCGTGAGCGGCGGGGCGGCGTTGAACCCGGCCATCTCGCAGGCTTTCCTCGGGCTGGGGCTGCCGATCTGCCATGGCTACGGGCTCACCGAAGCCTCTCCGGTGGTGAGCGTGAATCTCCTCGCGCGCAACGACCCGGCGAGCATCGGCATGCCCTTGCCGGGGGTCGAGATCGCGTTCGACGAGCACAACGCGCTCCTGGTGAAAGGCCCGAATGTCATGCTGGGCTACTGGAACAATCCCGAGGCCACGGCGCGCGTGCTGAACGCTTCCGGCTGGCTCAATACCGGGGACCAGGCGCGGCTGGAAAACGGCTTCCTGTACATCACCGGCCGGCTGAAGGAGATCATCGTCCTCGGCAACGGCGAGAAGGTGCCGCCGGTGGACATGGAGCTCGCGATCCAGCTCGACCCGCTCTTCGAGCAGGTGATGGTGGTGGGTGAGGGCAGGCCCTACCTGGGCGCGGTGATCGTCCTCGACAGGGACGAATGGCGCAAAGTGGCGAAGGCCAACGACCTGCCCGGGGATCCGGCAGGCGAAGGGCGAGAGAAGGCGGAGATGCTCGTGATCCCGCGCATCGCGCAGCTGATCAAGGGGTTCCCGGGCTACGCGCAGGTCCGCCGCGTGGCGCTGCTCGACGACAAGTGGACCATCGACAACGGCATGCTCACGCCGACATTGAAGTTGAAGCGCAACCTGATCGCCGAGCGGCACCGCGACGCGATCGAACGCATCTACAAAGGGCACTGAACACGATGAGGGAGCTTCGCGGAAAGGTCGCGGTGGTCACCGGCGGCGGCAGCGGAATCGGGCGCGAGCTGGCGCTCGCCTGCGTGCGCGAGGGCATGAAGGCGGTGATCGCCGACATCGACGAGGCCGGGATGGCGCAGACGGCGAGGCTCGCAGGCGAGAACGTGACGGCGGTCCGCTGCGACGCCTCGGACGCCGCGCAGGTGGAGGCGCTCGCTGGGAAAACCTACGAAGCGTTCGGCGCCGCCCACCTCCTGTTCAACAACGCGGGGGTTTGCGCCGCGGGCCCCACCTGGACCACGACCCTGCACGACTGGGAGTGGGTGCTGGGCATCAACCTCATGGGCGTGGTCCACGGCATCCGCGCCTTCGTGCCGCGAATGCTGGAGCAGGGCGCGCCGGCCCACATCGTGAACACCGCCTCGGCCGCGGGCCACTTGTCGGTGCCCGGCTCGAGCGTGTATTGCGTGAGCAAGCACGGCACCGTGACGATTTCCGAATGCCTGCACCACGAGCTGCGCGCCGCCAAGGCACCCATCGGCGTCTCGGTGCTGAGCCCGGCGTTCGTGCCCACCGGCATCGCCGATTCGGCGCGCAGCCGCCCGGCCGCCCTCGCCGACGCGAACCCGCTCGCAGCCCCCTACGAGGCGTGGGCGCGCAAGGCCGTGCAGAAGGGCAAGATCAGCGCCGCCGAAGTCGCGCGCGCCACGCTCGACGGCGTGAAGGAGGGGCGCTTCTACATCTTCACCCACGAGATGACCCGTGCCGCCATCGAGGTGCGCCTTCGCGACATCCTCGAGGGACGCGACCCCACCCACCCCACCCCCGCGAAATCGAACCCGGAAAATCCATGACCGCCACCAACAAGCAGTTCCGCCTCGCCGCCCGCCCGGTCGGCATGCCCAAGCGCAGCGACTGGAGAGTCGTGGAGGAGGCCGCGCGCGAGCCCGCCGACGGCGAGGTCGCGGTGAAGACGCTCTATCTCTCGCTCGATCCCGCCATGCGCGGCTGGATGAACGAGGGCAAGTCGTACATCCGCCCGGTGGAGATCGACGAGGTGATGCGCGCCGGCGGCGTCGGCGTGGTGGTTGAATCGAAGAGCCCGAAGTTCAAGCCCGGCGACCACGTCGTCGGTTCGCTCGGGGTGCAGAGCTACGCGACGCTGAAGGACAAGGAGCTGACCCGCGTCGACAAGCGCCTGGCGCCCCTGCCGGTGTTCCTCTCGGCGCTCGGCATGCCGGGCATGACGGCTTACTTCGGCCTGCTGGACGTGGGTCAGGCGAAGCCCGGCGAAACGGTCGTGGTCTCCGGGGCGGGCGGGGCCGTCGGGTCGGTGGCCGGGCAGCTGGCGAAGATCAGGGGTTGCCGGGCGATCGGCATCGCCGGCGGCGCGCAGAAGTGCCGCTTCGTCGTGGACGAGCTCGGCTTCGACGCCTGCATCGACTACAAGTCCGAGGACGTGAAGAAGGCGCTGCGCACGCACTGCCCCAAGGGCCTCGACGTGTACTTCGACAACGTGGGCGGCGACATCCTCGACGCGGCGCTCGCCAACCTGGCGCGCAAGGCGCGCATCGTGATCTGCGGCGCCATCTCCCAGTACAACAGCACCCAGGGCGTGAAGGGCCCCTCGAACTATCTCTCCCTGCTGGTGAACCGGGCGCGCATGGAGGGCATGGTCGTGTTCGACTATGCCGGCCGCTACGCCGACGCCGCGCGCGAGATGGCGGGCTGGATGGCGCAGGGCAAGCTCAAGTCCCGCGAGGACATCGTCGACGGCCTCGAGACCTTTCCCGAGACGCTGCTGATGCTGTTCAAGGGCGAGAACCGCGGCAAGCTGGTGCTGCGCGTCGCGCAGGAGTGAGGGCGCCATGCTCGGGCTGATGCAGGACCAACCGCTGCTCGTCTCCGAAATCCTCGCGCATGCGGAGCGCGTGCACGGCGCGGCCGAGATCGTCTCGCGCACCGCGGAAGGCCCGATCCATCGCGGCACCTACGCCGGCCTCGCGCGCCGCGCCCGTCAGGTGGCCAACGCGCTTGCCGCGCTCGGCGCGAAGACGGGCGATCGCATCGGCACGCTCGCCTGGAACGGCCACCGCCATCTCGAGATCTACTTCGGCATCTCCGGCATGGGCGCGGTCCTGCACACCATCAAT
The DNA here is from genome assembly GCA_046715885.1 of Usitatibacter sp. Classification (GTDB taxonomy): domain Bacteria; phylum Pseudomonadota; class Gammaproteobacteria; order Burkholderiales; family Usitatibacteraceae; genus Usitatibacter. The sequence continues at coordinate 1,131 of JBKJYC010000170.1, read as the reverse complement.
CCGCGCCTGTTCCCGGAGCAGATCGCCTACATCGCCAACCACGCGCAGGACCAGTACCTGTTCTTCGACCCGTGCTTTGCTCCGCTGGTCGAGAAGCTGGCACCTTCGATGAAGAGCGTGAAGGCGTTCGTGGCCCTCACAGATCGGGCGCACATGCCCGCCGCGGCCATCGCGAACCTGCTTTGCTACGAGGAGCTGGTTGGCGCAGCCAGCTCCGAGTACGCCTGGCCGCCGCTGGACGAGCGCTCCGCGAGCTCGCTCTGCTACACCTCGGGGACCACGGGCAATCCGAAGGGCGTGCTCTTCTCGCACCGCTCGACGGTGCTGCATTCGTTGGCGGTCTGCGCCGGCGACGGCCTCGGGATCAACGGCGGCGAGTCCATCCTCGTCGTGGTGCCGATGTTCCATGCCAACGCGTGGGGCGTCCCATACGCGGGCGCCATGTGTGGCGCCAAGCTCGTGCTGCCGGGGCCGGCGCTCGATGGCAGGAGCGTGTACGAACTGATGCGCGACGAGCGGGTGACGCTGGCCCTCGGCGTCCCCACCGTGTGGCTGATGCTGTTCAAGCACGTGGACGAGGCGGGCGCCTCGCCGCGCGATGAGCTTTGTCTGCGCAACGTGGTGATCGGCGGCTCCGCAGCCCCGCGCGCGATGATCGAGCGTTTCGAGTCCGGGTTCGGCGCGCACGTGATCCACGCCTGGGGCATGACCGAGATGTCGCCCATGGGCTCGGTGTGCACGCTGCTGCCGGAGCATCGCGCCGCTCCGCTCGCCCAGCGCCTCGACGTACAGGCGAAGCAGGGCCGCGCGCCGTTCGGCGTGGAGATGAAGATCACCGACGACGAGGGCCGCGAGCTTCCCCGCGACGGCAAGGTGTTCGGCCACCTGAAGGTGCGCGGGCCGTGGGTCGCGAGCGGCTACTTCAAGGGCGACGGCGGCGACGTGCTCGATGCCGACGGCTTCTTCGACACCGGCGACGTGGCCACGATCGACCCCGACGGCTACATGCAGATCACCGACCGCTCGAAGGACGTGATCAAGTCGGGCGGCGAGTGGATCTCCTCCATCGACCTCGAGAACGCCGCCATGGCCCATCCCGCCGTGGCCGAGGCCGCGGTCATCGCCATTCCC
>JBKJYC010000169.1:0-2963 GCA_046715885.1 Usitatibacter sp. | reverse complement strand
CCATGGACGAGCGCGAACGCGAAGAGGACACCGGCCCCTGCCCGAAGGCGGACGGCGGCCCGAAGAAAAACGACACCAACCCCACCGTCAATGACGAAGCGGGCCAACGCGAGCCGCCGCCGCAGGGTTATGCGCGCGAGGGAAACTTCGACGGTCCGCGCAGCTTCGAGTCCGGCGAGCACGATCCCAGCCCTGCCCCGGAGCCCGGCACCGACCCGCAGTACGGCGACAACCCGCACAAGGGTGGATTCCATCCCGACCGCCAGGGCAACGAGCGCGACAAGCTGCAGCCCTTCATCAAGGGCGAGATCGTCAAGGACTAGCTCGGTCGAGCGTCACCCGTAGCGGCATTCCCCCGGTGGGAATGAGCGTCACGCGTGCGATCGGCGTGGGCTCGTGGCCTTGCACCGTGGAGAAACGCGCGTTCTCAGCAAGGTCGCCACCATCGCGGTGGTTTCCATCAGCGCAAACGACATCCCGATGCAGATGCGCGGCCCCGCGCCGAAGGGCATGTACTGGTAGCGCGGGATGTCTGCCTCGTTTCCCGTCGCGAAACGCGTGGGAACGAATGCATCGGGCTCGGTCCAGCGCTTCCGATGGCGGTGGATCACGTAGATCGGCATCAGGATCGACGTGCCGGATTTGATCGCGTGACCCTCGAGCTGCGTATCGGCCACCGCCTGGCGGCTCATCATCGGCACCGGCGGATAAAGGCGCATCGCCTCCTTCACGACCTGCTGCACGAGGACCAGCTTCTCCACATGTTCGCCGGTGACGGGGCGACCACTCGTCACGCCTTCGATCTCATCACGCAGCAACTCGGTCCATTGCGCAGAGCGCGCAAGGAGATACAGCGTCCAGGTGAGCGCCTTCGCGGTGGTCTCGTGGCCCGCGAGGTAGAAGGTGAGCAGGTTGTCCACGAGCTGCTCGTCGTCCATCGACTGGCCGGTCTCGGGATCGCGGGCGGCGATGAGGCGGTGCATCAAATCCTGCGTGCCCTCGGGCGCCTCGCGGCGTTTCCGCAGCATGTTCGCGACCGCCGAGCGCAATGCCGCAACCGCCCTGCGGCCGCGAGCCATGCCCGGGCGCGGAAGCCAGCGCGGGAGGTTGAGGGAAGCGACGAGAAGCTCCCAGCCGCCGGAGCGCTTCAGCGCATTCATGGCGCGCTCGATCGTGGTGGCGAGCGCCGGATCCGAAGACAGAAGCAACGTCGAGCGCACGACCTCGAAGGTGGCGCGCGTCATGTCTTCGTCGATGTGCTGGACGGAATCGCCCGGCTGCGCACGCCACCGCTCCAGGACCTCATCGGCTGCGCGCACGAACGCGGGAACGAAGCCTGCCAGCTCCTGCGGGCGGAACATCGGCGCGCAGGCCTGGCGCTGCCATTTCCAATGCGCGCCCTCGCTGGTGAGGATGCCCTTGCCGAGCATGGGCCCGAGCAGGCGGATCTGCGTCAGCTTGCGGAAGACCTCGCGCTGGTCGAGCAGCACGGCCTTCACGAGCGTCGGGCCCGTTACCCAGGCGCGCTTTGCATCAGAGCCACTGAGAGGCCCGAAGTCCTCTTCGTACGCCGCGCTCGGGAGAACCTGCAGCGGGTTGCGGAGAAAAGTGGAGAGGAAGGAGAGCCGGCCAAACGGACGGGTCGGGGCGGGATGACGCGCGGGGGGATCACGCGCGCAGCGTACCCCGAAACGCCTAGGCCGGCGGTGGTTTGCGGCCCGACCCGCGAATCGAAACCACCTTCGAGAGCAGATCGAACCAGTAGGGCGCCCCCAGGCTCACCGCGGCGGCGGTGATCAGCCACCCCAGCAGCTTCAGGAGGAAGCTCGACTCGCCCATCGCCGTTCGCGCCGCATCGACACAGACGCCGATCGTGTCCCGGACCGACTCGGCGCGCTGGGTGTCCCCGAGGCAGGTGAAACCGAACGGCAATCCCTTGCGCTCATACGCCTGGAGCGTTTCCAGAAGCTTGGCTGTGATTTCCGGCGTCGGCGGCTCCTTCAGCAGCGCGGAAAGCTTCGCCCCCGCGACCTTGTCATCCCGCACCGCACCCTCGGCGGCCTCCACCAGGCTCTTGCGAAGCTCGGGGCTCTTCCACAGAGCGGGCACGAGCTGGATGGTGTCGACGTTACCCAACACGGCAATCGCGAGGGCCGTCGCGAAAAGCGTCTTTCCGGCGCGCACGCGGTACCAGCCGCTGACGCGGTCCATGCCGGCCGAAAACCACCTCTCGATCTCCGCGAGCGCCGAAGGCAGGTCCTTCGAGGCCCGGTCGATGACCGGCAGGATCGCGGATCCCAAAGGATGTCCGTTGATGCGAAGCACATCGGCGGCTTCCCGCAAACCTTCGATCGTCAACGCTCCTGCCGGGTGGCGGTCCTCCGCGCCACTGAGCGCCGCCGCACGCGCGACCATGACGTCGGCGAGTGCGGAAGAAAACCCCTTGGGATCGAGATAGGAAGGCGGCTTCCCGCGCGCCGCGCGGTCGCGATACAGGTTGCCGATGAGGGGATGGTGGATCACGCGGCGATAGATGTCGTCATCGTTGATCAGTCGGATTAGCCCGCGCCGCAGGAACTGCCCGCGCAGGCCGAGATACTGCGCGATCCACTCGGTAAAGCCGCTCGCGATGATGGCGAGCAGCATGTACAGGAACGCGAGGCTGATGACCACATCGAGCAGGATCGACAGCGTCATGACCCACCTCCCTCGGGTATCGGCGCGTCAGCCGTCACCTCGGAAGCGCCGAGCAGGCGGTTCAACGGCAGCACCCCGAAGTCCTCGCGCCCCGCGTGCGCATAGTTGCGCGGGCGGTACTCGAGATCGGCGTCCCACTTGCGCTTCACCGTGCTGTCGACCGTCTGCTGGGCTCCGTCCCCCGGGACCATCATACGGCGGAAGCATAGTCCCTTTTTTATGAAGGGGATTCTCTTCCAGAGCATGTAGAACCCCCACAAGAACTC
>JBKJYC010000168.1:0-3031 GCA_046715885.1 Usitatibacter sp. | reverse complement strand
CCCAGTAACGCAGCATGAAAGCCTCGCGTTGACGCTGTGGGAGCGCTTTCACCGCGTCCTCGATGGTTGCCATCACCTGCGACTGCTCGAGGCGCTCCGCCGGCGAAGCGGGAATGTTGGAATGGTCCTCGACCTCGAGAGTTTCCAGCGGATCACCGTCGTCATCTTCGCCTCCCAGCCCGAGGTTGGAAAGGAGCGTCGTCCAGGTGGAGCGCACCTTCTGCCTGCGGAAGTGGTCGCGGATCGAATTCTGCAGGATGCGCGAGAACAGGAGCGGAAGCTCCTCCGCGGGCTTGGCCGAGTATTTCTCGGCGAGCTTCATCATCGAGTCCTGCACGATGTCGAGCGCCGCCTCGTCGTCGTGGACCGCGAACACGCTCTGCTTGAAGGCGCGCCGCTCCACGGAAGCGAGGAAATCGGAAAGCTCCTTCTTCGTGGCCAGGTTTTTCTCCGGTGCGGGGGGGCGCGACGTGGTTGCGGCGAATGGTAGCAAACCCGCTGCGTGACGCCCCTCGCGCTGTACCATATCGCAGTGCACCATTTTGGCTTGACCAACCCCGGGCGAGCGTCTATTGTCTCTGGTCCACCCACGGAAACCTCTCGATTTACAAGGCCTTAGCTATGGAACTCAAGCTCCCCCCGATGGCAGAAACAGGCGAGACCCTGATCGGCGCCGAAATCGTCATGCGCTGCCTGAAGGCGGAGGGTGTCGAGTTCGTATTCGGCTATCCCGGGGGCGCCGTGCTGCACATTTACGACGCGTTCTTCCGGCAGAAGGATGTGAAGCACATCCTGGTTCGCCATGAGCAGGGCGCGCTTCACGCGGCCGACGGCTACGCGCGCGCCACCGGCAAGTGTGGCGTGGCGCTCGTGACGAGCGGTCCCGGCGTCACCAACGCGGTGACCGGCATCGCCACGGCGTACATGGATTCGATCCCGATGGTGATCCTCACCGGGCAGGTGCCCACCGCCGCGATCGGCGAGGACGCCTTCCAGGAATGCGACACGGTCGGGATCACGCGCCCCTGCGTGAAGCACAACTTCCTGGTGAAGGACGTGACGCAGCTCGCGGTCACCATCAAGAAGGCGTTCCACATCGCGACCACCGGCCGTCCCGGCCCGGTGCTGGTGGACATCCCCAAGGACGTCTCGAACCAGCCCGCGCTCTTCCACTATCCCGAGAAGATCAGCCTGCGCTCGTACAGCCCGGTCACCAAGGGCCACTCGGGCCAGATCAAGAAGGCGCTGCAGCTCCTCATGGACGCCAGGCGCCCGATGATCTACGTGGGCGGCGGCGCGATCCTCGGCGAGGCGAGCGCGGAAGTCACCGAGCTCGCGCGCACCCTCGGCTTCCCGGTCACCAATACCCTCATGGGCCTGGGCTCCTATCCCGCTTCCGACAAGCAGTTCGTCGGCATGCTCGGCATGCACGGCACGGTCGAAGCCAACATGGCGATGCAGAACTGCGACGTGCTGCTTGCCGTCGGCGCGCGTTTCGACGACCGCGTGATCGGCAACCCCGCGCACTTCGCCGCGGGCAACCCGGGACGCAAGATCGTGCACATCGACGTGGACCCCTCGTCCATCTCCAAGCGCGTGCGCGTCGACGTGCCGATCGTCGGCGGGGCGAAGGAGGTCCTGCAGGACCTGATCGCGCAGCTCAAGGCTGCGCCGCGGCGCCCCGACCCCGCGGCCGTGGCCGCGTGGTGGGCCGAGATCGACGCGTGGCGCGCGAAGGACTGCCTCAAGTACAACCGCAAGTCGGAGCTCATCAAGCCGCAATACGTGATCGAGAAGCTCTACGAGATCACCAGAGGCGACGCGTACGTCACGAGCGACGTGGGCCAGCACCAGATGTGGGCGGCGCAGTTCTACAAGTTCGACCAGCCGCGCCGCTGGATCAACTCCGGCGGCCTGGGCACGATGGGGGTGGGCCTGCCGTACGCCATGGGCGTGAAGATGGCGTTTCCCGACGCCGAGGTCGCGTGCGTGACCGGCGAGGCCTCGATCCAGATGTGCATCCAGGAGCTGTCCACCTGCAAGCAGTACCACCTGCCGGTCAAGATCGTGAACCTGAACAACCGCTACATGGGCATGGTGCGGCAGTGGCAGGAGTTCTTCCACGGCAACCGCTACGCCGAGTCGTACATGGACGCGCTGCCCGATTTCGTGAAGCTCGCCGAGGCCTACGGCCACGTCGGGATGCGCATCGACAAGCCCGGCGACGTCGAGGGCGCGCTGAAGGAAGCCTTCGCGATGAAGGACCGCCTCGTCTTCATGGATTTCATCACCGACCAGACCGAGAACGTCTTCCCGATGGTGCCCGGCGGCAAGGGCATGTCGGAGATGATCCTTTCGGAAGAGCTTTAGCCATGCGCCACATCCTTTCGATCCTGGTCGAAAACGAGGCCGGCGCCCTGTCGCGCGTGGCGGGCCTGTTCTCGGCGCGCGGCTACAACATCGAAACGCTCACCGTCGCGCCTACCGAGGACTTGACCATGTCCCGGATGACGATCGTCACCACCGGCTCCGACGAGGTGATCGAGCAGATCACCAAGCAGCTGAACAAGCTGGTCGACGTCGTCAAGGTCGTGGACCTCTCGGAGGGCAAGCACATCGAGAGGGAGCTCATGCTGGTCAAGGTCCGCGCCGCCGGCAAGGATCGCGAAGAGATGAAGCGCATCGCCGACATCTTCCGCGGGCGCATCATCGACGTCACCGACAAGTCCTACACGATCGAGTTGACCGGCACCACCGAGAAGCTCGACGCCTTCCTCGAGGCGCTCGACCGCGTCGCCATCCTGGAAACGGTCCGCACCGGGGTATCCGGCATCGGGCGTGGCGAGTGGGTGCTGAAGGTCTGAAGCGACACGCCAAACCTCGAAGGGAAACGACATGAAGGTCTATTACGACAAGGACGCCGACCTCTCGCTCGTGAAGGGCAAGAAGGTCACGATCATCGGCTACGGCTCCCAGGGCCACGCGCACGCGCAGAACCTGACCGATTCGGGCGTGAAGGTCACCGTGGGGC
>JBKJYC010000167.1:0-9982 GCA_046715885.1 Usitatibacter sp. | reverse complement strand
TCCTCAAGCCCAAGGGTGTTGCCGTGGTGATCGAAGCCTCGCACCAGTGCATGACCACGCGCGGCGTGCACAAGCCCGGCGTGGGACTGGTCACCAGCCGGATGCTCGGCGCGTTTCGCGACGATCCCTCGACGCGCCGCGAGTTCCTGGCGGTGCTGGGACGGACGGGGTCAGGCGGCCTGCCCAATACCTGACCCCGCCGGCACGCGTCAGCCTTTCAGGCACGTGCTCATGAACGCGCGGCGCTCGTCGCCGTGCAGGTCCTTTGCCTTCGCCTCGGCGTTGCAGGTCTTCATCTTGTTCTGTTGGTTGCCCATCGGCTTCGGGCATTCGGCGAGGTACTTGTCGCGTTCCTCGCCTTTCAGGCCCTTCGCGTCCTGCAAGCACTTCGCTTCCTGGCCGTTGGCGGGTTTGTCGGCGGCGTGGGCCGCGGGAAGAGACGCCAGCGCGACCAGGGCGCCGGCGAGGATGCAGATCGAACGGAGTGTCATGGGAGTCGTCCCCGGGTGGTGGATGGAGCCGCCATGAGACACCGGGCGGGCCCGCGTGGCGAGCTGAAATCGCCCCTGGCAGGAGCGCTATTTCGTTCGTAGTTTGGGGGCTCCGCGGGACGGCCTGTAAACTGCGCGGATGGAAAAATCCCCATTTCCCGCCTTGTGCGGCGAGCGGACGTGGCTCGTTACCGGCGTTGCCGGCTTCATCGGGTCCAACCTGCTGGAGGCGCTGCTGCGCCTCGGGCAGCGTGTGGTGGGTTTGGACAACTTCGCGACGGGCCATCGCAGGAACCTGGCCGAGGTCGAGGCCGCGGTGGGCGCGGCAGCCTGGTCGGCGTTTCGCTTCATCGAGGGCGACATCCGCTCGCCCGAGACCTGCCGCGAGGCCTGCACGGGAGTGGACGTCGTGCTGCACCAGGCAGCGCTGGGCAGCGTGCCGCGCTCCATCGCGCAGCCGCTCGAGAGCCATGCGACCAACGTGACGGGATTCCTCAACATGCTCGTCGCCGCGCGCGACGCGAAGGTGGGCCGCTTCGTGTACGCCGCATCGAGCGCGGCCTACGGCGACCACCCGGGGCTGCCCAAGGTCGAGGACCTCATCGGCCGCCCGCTCTCGCCATATGGCGCGGGCAAGCATATGAACGAGCTGTATGCCGACACGTTCGCGCGCTGCTACGGCCTCGCCTCGATCGGCCTGCGCTACTTCAACGTATTCGGCGCGCGCCAGGATCCGCAGGGCGCCTACGCCGCGGTGATCCCGGCGTGGCTCGCCGCGATGCTGCGCGGCGAAACCGTGTACATCAACGGCGACGGAGAGACGTCGCGCGACTTCTGCTACATCGCCAACGTGGTGCAGGCCAACCTCCTCGCCGCCAGCGTCGAGGGCGCCGCCGCCGTGAACCAGGTCTACAACATCGCGGTCGGCGGGCAGACCACCCTCGCGGAGCTTTTCGAGCTGCTGCGCTCCGCGCTCGCGCGGCGCGACGCCTCGATCGCCATAGCGCCCCCCGTGCACCGCGATTTCCGCGCCGGCGACGTGCGCGCCTCGCTCGCCGACATCGGCAAGGCCAAGGCGCTGCTTGGCTTCCGGCCCACGCACGACCTGCGTGAGGGCGTGGAGCAGGCGATCGACTGGTACATGCGGCGTCTGGGACCGAAGCGTGCCGACGGGCGCGACGCTCCCAGGCAGCACGCGTTGCTGGTGCCGTAAGGAAACCCGATGTCCGATTCTGCGGTGATGGACGGCGCGCTGCGCAAGGCCGGCGAAACCCCGGTCGCGACCCGGCACGGCATCCGCCCGGCCGATCCGCAATCGTTTTCCACGTTCCGCATCAGCGCCCTTCGCCATGATTTCCACAAGCATCCCCTGATGGAGCTGCCCCAGCTGGCGCGGCTGGCGCACAGCCTGGAGCCCCACCAGGGCTGCCGCTTCATCAAGCCGGGCAGCACGGAGGCCTCGAAATTCGACCATGCCGCGAAGGATCATCGCGGCCGTGAGATCGACGAGGTGTTCGCCCGGATCCAGGAGCCGGGCTCTTGGATCGCGCTCTACAACATCGAGAAAGATCCCACGTACCGGCAGTTCCTCGAGGAGGTACTCGCCACGGTCCGCCCCCTGGTCGACCCCGAGCAGCCCGGCGCGTACATGGTGCAGGGGTTCATGTTCATCTCCGCACCCCCTTCGGTCACGCCTTTCCACGTAGACCGCGAGAACAACTTCTGGCTACAGGTCCGTGGGCGGAAGAAGCTCGACGTGTGGGATCACCGTGACCGCGCGGTCATTCCGGGCCCGGTCGTCGACAAGTTCATCGTCTACGGCGGGGGAGGGGACGTGAGGCTCGACGAATCGTTCCGTGCCCGCAGCCAACAGTTCGACGTCGGCCCCGGCGAAGGCGTGTATTGGCCAAGCACCTCGCCGCACATGACGCGCACGGACGCGTCGTGGGTCACCGACGGCGACGGCGTCTCGATCTCGATCGGCGTGGTGTTCTATACCCCGCATATGCGGCGCATCGCGAACATCCATGCCTGGAACTACTTCCTGCGGCGCCTGGGAGTTTCCCCACGCGCGCCGGGAGACTCGCCATTCGACCCGTTGAAGTATGCGATGGGCCGCGCGCTCGTGTGGGGGAAGAAGACCTTCCGCCGCTACGAGCCCAGCGCCGGCCTGCTCTAGGTCATTGCGCGGGGAGAACGCGCAGCACGAGGTGGGAATCGTCCCGGGCGCCATGGTAGATGCGGGTGGTTGCCACGCGCGCAACCGCGCTCGCGGCGTTCACGGCCGCTCCCGTGTTGAGATTGCGCTCCAGGCGGGGAAAGCTGCTGCTGGTCACGTGCAGGCGCAGGCGATGCCCCCGGGGGATCGCGTAAGCGATCGCGCGCATGTCGACGGTGGCCTGGTAGCGCGCGCCCGGCTCCATCAATGTGGGCCTGTCGAAGCCGTCGCGATAGCGCAAGCGCAGCGCTCCTTCCTGGATGCCGAGCGCGCGTCCGTCCGGAAAGACATGGACCAACCGCGCGACAAGGTCGGTGTCCGGGGCGCTCGACGACACACCGAGGCGCAGCTGCAGCGGCCCGGCAATCCGCAGGGCGCGGTCCAGGGGAGCCGACGTGTAGACGAGCACGTCGTCTCGCACTTCGACCTCGGCCTGGTCCGCCGGGCCGGCACGCGTGTCCGCCATGCCCGTGCAGCAGATCGGCCCGCCTCGGGTGGGGACCGGGTTCTCGGGGTCGTAGCGAAACTCATCGAATGCGTCGCCCGCAGCCGGGCGGGTCCCGAGGGTACCGTCCCCGCTGCGTGAATTGGCCCGGCCGCTGCTGGCCAAGTACCATTTTTCAAGGCGGGCTTCGGACGGAGGCCATTCGTGAGCCGAGAGCCAGCGATTCTCGCCGAGCATGAAGTAGGTGTACGGCGCTACGGCCGCCAATCCGTCGCCGCGCCCGCGCAGCCAGTAGTCGAACCATGCGAGGTACCACTGACGATGCGGCCAATTGGCGTTGTGGACCTTCAACTCACCGAACGCGATGGAAGGCTGCAAGGGCTCGTGGCCGCAGTGGATGCCCGGACCGATGACAACCCTCTGGCGGGTCGCGGCGGCTCCGGGATCGGCTCGGCGCCACGACTCGGCGAGGGCGAGGGTGTCGCCCACGGTCTGGTCGCCCCAGGTGTTGATCACCAGAGCGGGCACGGTGCTGCGGTCGGCGTCTGCAAGGTAGCCCCACCGAGCCCACTCGGGAGCGCCGGGGCGCGTGGTGACGAACGCCTCGTAGCCGTTCGCAGAGGGCCTGACGCGCTGCACCAGCGTCGAGACGGGAAGCGTGCGCAGATGGGCGGCCCGGTCGAACGCAATTGCGCGTGGCGCGCCGGGGTGCGTTGCGCCATGGTCCACGAACCACCCGAACCCGCTGGCAAGCTGGAAGATACCGCCTTCGAAAAGGCCGGCGTAGCCGTGGCGACCGGCCGCCGCGCCCACTGCGCCGCCCGCGCCGCTCGGGATCATGGCGAGATGCCGGGGATGGTTGCGGGCCGCGAGTACCAGTTGCGTCTCGCCGTACGCCGAGCAGCCGAACGTGCCGATCTTGCCGTCAGACCAGGGCTGGTGCGCTATCCAGTCGAGGGTCGCGACGCCATCGTCCCCCGCGTGTTGCCAGGGCATGAATGTTCCCTGCGACTCGCCCGTGCCACGGAGATCCTGGACGAGCACCGCATAGCCCGCGCGCGCGAACAGGAACGCGCCGTAGAACCCCTCGCTGTGTGTCAGCCGGTCGTAGGGCTCGCGCATCAGGATGGTCGGCAGGGGCTCCAGGGAGCCTCGCGGACGATAGAGGCTCGCTCGCAACTCGACACCATCGCTCATCGAGGTGCGGATGCCGTGGTCAATCTCGATGCCATGTCGCCATGCCGATAGCGTGGTACGCCACGTTGGAGGGAGCAGGTCCAGCAGGAACGCGCGAGTGACCGGAATCACCGCGACAGCCAATAGCAGCGCACCGACGGCGGCCGCCGTCCAGAGAAGCGATCGCACGTCAGCTACCCCTCACGGGGCCTCGGTCATTCGCGTCCGAGACAAACTCCTCGATGCGGGCCAGGAAGTCGGCTTGCGTACTGAGGAGCAGGGCCGTGTGGTCCATCGCCGGAAGGTACTCGCAGCGCGCCATCTCATGGACGCCGAGGCCGCGGAACGAGTCCTGGAACTGTTCCGCATAGTTGAAGTACGCCTCGAAGCCCGTGGAGTAGAGGAAGGCAAGGCGCACCCCCCGGTCGTGAAGGGTCTTCATGCCGCGCGCGAACTCCAGTTTCGGAGGGAAGTCCTCGGGCGGCGTGGCCTTGCCGGGTTTGCGTCTCAGGACCTCGATGACCCGCGCGGGCAGGCTCGCCGCATGGCGGGAGGTCCAGCCGACAAGCGCCTTCAGGAGCCCGCGGCGCCGTGCGCGCGCGCGGTAACTGTTCAGCCGCGTCTTGAAGGTGGGGTACTGGAACGCATCGAAGATCATGACGGCATCGACGCGGGTATCGGCTAACGCGGCCGCATAGGTGTGAACGCCACCGGAGCAGAAACCGAACAGTGCGAATCGATCCAGACCTGTCTCCGCGCCCAGCGTATCCATCGCCAGGCGTACGTCTGCAACCGCCTGGTCCTCGTACGACAGGTTGCCGCTGGGGCGCGCGCTGTCACCCAGGCCGCTGAGGTCGAAACGCAACGAAGGAATGCCGCGCTTCGCGAGATTGCGCGCCAGCCTCACGTTGATGCGGTGTGGCCCCACGCGATGTACCACGCCCGCGTTGAACAGGATCTGGCCCAAGCGCGCGCGCCCGCTTTCCGAGGGAAGGCAAACGGTTCCGACAAGTGCGCCGCCGGGGCCGAAGGCAATCGAGCGCTCGATCATGAAACGTCGACGAGGGATTGGAGGATGGCGTCCAGGGCTTCCCGGGGGACGATCGCGGTGTTCATCGCCTCTTCCGACGCCCAGACGATTCGAGTGCCTATTCGGCGCAGGCGCACGCGCGCGCAACCCGCGGCTTCGCCGGGAACGCCGGCGGGGTAACCTTCGCTGGCGATGACCGCCAAACGTTGCGCGCGGCTGGATTCGATGAGTGAGGCGCCGTCGATCGCCTCGATCTCGCGGCGCAGCGCCGCCGGAATCGGAAAGCCGAGCACCTCGGTAGCACCGCCCCCCTGGAAGTCACACGCGCCGGTCAACCCCGCGGCACTCAGGTGTTCGCGCTGCGCGCGGAAGAGTTCCTCCAGATAAGCCTTGCCGTCGAGGATCGGATCCCACATCAGGATGCGACTGGGCGCCATTCTGGCCCGCGAAGAGGCCACCGCTGCCACGGTCGCGCCCAGGCGAAGGCCGAACCAGGCGCAGCGCGGATGCGCGCTCAGGCGGCGCACTTCCAGGTCGGCCCTCAGGACATCCTCCGACCACAGCGCGAGCGTTCCGGAGTCGTCCGCCCCGCCGGAGTCCCCAGTGCCAAAGAAGTCGAACCGCAGCACCGGAAAGCCGGCCCGTGCCAGCCGTTCACCGACGATGCGCAGCAGGCGGTGAGCCCGGATGGCCTCCTGGCCGAAGGGGTTGCAAACGACAACGGATTCCGCGCGCGCGGTTTCGCCGGTGGGGGGGTGGAAAATGCCGAACAACTGCCGCTCGGGCGGGCCGAAGCGCAGCGGGATCGGGGATCCTCCGGCCACGGCTACGGCGTCCAGGCCAACATGCGGACGCTCGTATAGCCTCCGGCCACGGCCAGTGCGGCGACGCATTGGTCGTCCCGGAACAAGCTCGCGACCTCCACGACGGTGTCCCTGCCTGGAATCGGATGCCGGGAGCGAACCGGCTCGATGCCGACGTCCACCTCCCGGGGATCGATGGAAAGCCCCACGCCGAGCGCCTTCAGAAGGGCCTCCTTGCGCGTCCAGCAGGTCAGGAACGGTCCATCGAGGGCTGCATCGTCGATCTTTCCCAGCGCCTCCAGCTCGGATGCGCAGAACACCGACGAGGCGAGGGAGCGCCGGTCCTCACGGTGGCACATTTCCTCTATGTCCACGCCGATTTCCGGCGCGCGCGTGAAGGCGATCAATCCGTGGTCTCCCGAGTGAGTCAAGTTGAAGCCGATGCCGAAACGGGCTTCGAGGCCTGGCTTCCCGTGGGGACTATAGAGGATCGCCAGCTCGCGCGGCTCCACGTCCAGGTAACACCCGAGCAGGTCGCGCATCACGTGACGCGCCGTCAGGAAACGAGCGCGGTCGCGCGCGAAGGCAAAGCGCCGGGAGCGACGCAGGTCGTCGGCATTTGCCAGGCGCTCGTAGTCGGCCGGGCCATCGGCGCCCAGGGAGAAGCGCCACGCGTGCACTTCCCCTGCGTCCAGAGCGGGGATTTCCTCGATGCGGCCCACTAGGGACGTTAGGCCTTCCTGCCGGCGAGCAGCCCGGAGAGCATCCCGCGCAGCCCTCCGCTCTTCACGGGATTCTCGGATGTGGCCGCGTCGTAATAGCGCGCGATCTGACCCAGCGTCTCGTAGATGTACCGGCCGCGGTCGATGCGCTTGCCGGTCCTCTCCTCCATGGTGAGGATCGCCTGCATCGCGAGCAGCGAGTGGCCACCCAGATCGAAGAAATTGTCCTCGACCGAGACCTGCCCCACCTTCAACTGCGCAGACCAGATCTGCGCAAGGAGGAGCTCGGTGGGCGTGCCGGGCGCAGTGCCTTCGGCGGGAAGTCGTGCCGTCCTGACGACGTCCTGCGGACGTGCCGTCGTGCGCTCTACACGCGCTGATTTCACCAGTTCGTCCACGGACGCGGCTGGCGACGCGATGATCGCATCCAGCAGGGCGACGTAGCCGCGTTGCATCTCGGCCGCCGTCTCGTCCGTCAGCAGGTCCGCGTTGTATGTCGCGCCACCGTGCAGGCCGGTGTCGGTTTCGATGAACCACATGCCGAGGTCCTCGGTCGCTCCCGGCTGGAAGACCTCGATGCGTGAATGCGAGAGGCCTCCCCAATGTCGCACGCGCTGGCGCGCGTCCTGGAACGAAAACAGCGCTTGGTAGAGCAGGCTGCCCCCAGTGCCACGCGCCACCGTCAACTCGCCCGCGAGCTGCTCCAGGGGCACGTCAGGATGCGCGAAGCTGTCCACGGCCACGGTTTTCACGCGCGCCACGACGGCGGAGAACGAATCGGCGGGGTCGATGGCGATGTTGAGGGGAATCAGGTTGTTGAAATAGCCCATGATCGCCTCGAGTTCCGACGAGTTGCGCCGGCGCACCGGGGTGCCGACCATGAGGTTGGTATGGCCGGAATAGCCGTGCAAGAGCACGCAGTAGGCTGCCAGGGTGGTCATGAACATGGTCGAGCCGGAGGCACGGGCGATCGCGTGCAGCGCATCGGTACGCCGGCGGTCCACCTCGATCCATTTGGTGCGGCCCGTGCCCGACATGCCCGGACGGCGTGGATGGTCCGTGGGGAGCTCGCGCGCGGCGCTCATGCTCTCGAGCCGCGTGCGCCAGAAGGCGAGCTGCTCCTCGAACTCCGGACCGCGCATCCAGTCCCGGTGCCATTCCGCGAAATCCCCGTACGTTACCGGGAGCTCGGGAAGCGGGCTCGGGCGTGCCTCGCAGAACGCGGAATAGAGGGCCGCGATTTCCTGGTAGAGCAGGTCGAAGGACCAGCCGTCCCAGATGCTGTGGTGCGCCATGAAGAACAGCACGTGCTCCTGTTCGCCCAGGCGAAAGAGATGAACCGTGAAGAGGGGCGGCTTCGTGAGGTCGAATGGCTGCATGACGAGTTGCGCGAGGCGCTCCTCCAGCCGGAGCTCGCGCTGCCCGGAAGCGAGTGCCGAAAGGTCCTCCGCGGGGAAGATGCGGAACTCGACCCGGTCGTGGATCCGCTGGACGACGTCAACCCCTTGCGCTTCCAGGCTCGTGCGCAGCACGGGTTGGCGTCGAACCATCTCGTGAAACGCGCTCTCGAAGGCCGCTTCGTTGAGCGCGCCGGAGATGCGATGCGCCGAAGGAGCGTTGTAGGTTGGGCGGCCGGGGTGGAGCTCCTCGAGGAACCACTGGCGCTCCTGCATGACGGTCAGGGGCGCTTCGCGCCGGCCTGGGCGGCGCTCGAGCGGCTTGCGTGCCGCACGGGTGGGCCCGGAACGTTCTTCGGCGATTGCCTGCACCAGCTTGGCGACCGTGGGCGCGGCGAACACCGAGCGCATCGTGAGGCGAAGGCCCATGGTGCGATTGAGCCGCGATGTAAGCTGCGCCGCCAGCAAGGAGTCGCCGCCCAGCGCGAAGAAATCGTCATGGACGCTGACGCCGGGCATGCCCAGCGAGACCTCGAACTCCGCGACGACGGCGCGTTCGGTGTCGTCGCGGGGCGCGACGTACTCCCGGCTCGCGGCTTCTGCAGCGAGCTGGGGCGCCGGGAGCGCGCGGCGGTCGATCTTGCCGTTCGGAAGCAGCGGGATCTCCCGCAGCCACGTGAAGTGGGCAGGCACCATGTACTCGGGCAGCGTGCTCTTCAAGTGGTCCTGCAGGTCTTCGTCGGCGGCGGCGGCGCCGGGACGAGCGACCAGATAGGCAACCAGGCGGACGTCGCCCGGGCGATCCTCACGGGCCAACACGACCGCACTGGAGATCGCGAAATGGCCCGCGAGCGCGGTTTCGATCTCGCCCAGCTCGATACGGTAGCCGCGGACTTTGACCTGGAAGTCGGCGCGCCCAAGGTGCTCGATACACCCATCGCCACGCCAGCGCGCGATATCGCCCGTGCGATAGATGCGCGCACCGGCTTCGAACGGATCCGGCAGGAAGCGCTCGTCGGTGAGATCCGGACGCGAGACGTACCCCATGCCCACCTGCACGCCGCCGATGTAGAGCTCGCCGGGGCACCCGATCGGCACCTGCTTCATGTCCGCGTCGAGGATGTGGATGCGCGTGTTCGCGATCGGGCAACCGATCGGCACGATGCCGCGCGGGTCGGCCGGGCGGCACTCCCATGCCGTGACTTCGACCGCCGCTTCGGTCGGCCCGTAATAGTTCAGCAAGCGGGTTGACGGCAGGGACTTGAAGAACCGTTCCACGACGTCGAGAGGCAGAGCCTCGCCAGAGCAGATCACCCGCTCGACGCTCGCGCAGGCGGCCTCGAGGCCGTCCTGGCCGAGGAACGCGCGCAGCATCGACGGCACGAAATGCAGCAACGTGAGCTTCTCGCCGCGAATGGTCTCGAGGAGATATGCGCCGTCACGATGGCCCTCGGGCCGCGCCACCACGAGCGTGGCGCCAGTGCTGAGCGGCCAGAAGAATTCCCAAACCGAAACATCGAAGCTGTACGGGGTCTTCTGCATGACCCGGTGCCCGGGGCCGATGCCGTCGGTGTTTTGCACCCACAGCAGGCGGTTCACGATGCCGCGGTGCGAGTTCATCGCCCCCTTCGGCCGGCCCGTGGACCCCGACGTGAAGATCACGTAGGCGGGATCGTCCTCGGTGCCTTGCAGGACGCGGG
>JBKJYC010000166.1:0-5282 GCA_046715885.1 Usitatibacter sp. | reverse complement strand
CGCAAGAACGCCGAGGTGGAGCAGGCCCGCCAGGACCTGGAGGAGAAGGCGCACCAGCTGGCCCTCACCTCCAAGTACAAGTCGGAGTTCCTCGCCAACATGTCGCACGAGCTGCGCCGCTATGTGGAGCGCACGTTCCGCCACGTCGCGGAGGCGAAGAAGCTCGATTTCTTCATCCGCAGCGACACGGAGTTGCCGGCCTCGATGGCCACGGACGCCAAGCGCCTGCAGCAGATCATCAAGAACCTGCTGTCGAACGCGTTCAAGTTCACGCATCGCGGCCAGGTGGTGCTCGCGGTGGAGACCGCGCGCTCCGGCTGGGACCCGCAGAACGAGGAGCTCAACCGCGCGCCGTCGGTCATTGCGTTCACGGTGCGCGACACCGGCATCGGCATCCCGCCGGACAAGCAGCAGATCATCTTCGAGGCGTTCCAGCAGGCCGACGGATCCACCAGCCGCAAATACGGCGGCACGGGCCTGGGCCTGGCCATCAGGCGCGAGCTCGCGCGGCTGCTCGGCGGCGAGATCCGCCTCTGGAGCGCGCCGGGCGAGGGGAGTGCCTTCACGCTCTATCTCCCGGAGCGCTATGCGCTGCCGATCAAGGCTCGCAAGGGACCGGCCGACGCGGCCACCGTGGCCAACGCGGCGATCCGTGCCGCGCGCGCCGCGCCGGGTCCCGCGGTGCTGCCGAAGCTCGCGCAGGAATCCATCCCGGATCTCGAGCCACCGCCCTCGTCCAACGAGGTCGGCGACGACCGGGAGGCCATCACCCCGGGCGCCTCGGTGCTGCTCATCGTCGAGAACGACCTTGCGTTCGCCTCCGTGCTGCTCGAGGGCGCGCGCGAGCGCGGCTTCAAGGCCATCGTGACCTCGCTGGGCGCCTCGGCGCTGGCGCTGGCGCGCGAGCACCACCCGTCGGCGATCACCCTCGACATCCACCTGCCCGACATCCAGGGCTGGCGCGTCCTCGACCGGCTGAAGAGCGACATCGAGACGCGGCACATCCCGGTGTGCGTGATCTCGACGGAGGACTCTCGCGAGCAGGCGATGCAATCCGGCGCCCTGCATTTCGTCGCCAAGCCCCTGCAGAGCAAGGACGGCGTGGACCGCCTGCTGGACGGCATCAAGGCGTACGCCTCCCGCGATGTGAAGAACCTGCTGGTGGTGCAGCCCGACGCCGACAAGCTGAAGGACGTGGTCCGCTATCTCAAGAAAGCGGTCGATGTGAAGGTCACCGGTACGCGCGACGCGGGCGCGGCGCTGAAGGCGATGCGTGCCGGAGACGTGGATTGCCTGGTGCTCGATCCCGAAGTGCCGGGGCTCAGCCCCGAGGCGCTGATCGAGGAGGCGCGCTCGCGCTCGCCGGACCAGCCGATGCCGATCATCGTCCACTCCGAGGAAGGTCGAAGCGTCCGTGACGAAGCCGACTGGCAGCAGCTCTCGCGCAGCGGACCGGTGTGCTGGGTGCATACGCTCGACCGACTGCTGGACCAGACCACCGTGTACCTGCACCGCGATGCCACGCGCCTGCCGGACGAGCAGCGCGGCGCTCTCGAGGAGATCTACAAGTCCAATCAGTGGCTGGCCGGGCGCAAGGTGCTGATCGTCGACGACGACATGCGCAACATCTTCGCGCTCTCCACGGTGCTCGAGGACTACGACATCAAGATCCTCACGGCCGACAACGGCCGCGACGCGATCGAGATCGTGAAGACCGAGCCTGACATCGACGTCGTGCTGATGGACATCATGATGCCGGAGATGGACGGCCTGGAGACCATGCGCGAGATCCGCAAGATCGCCAGCTTGAAGGACCTGCCGATCATCGCGGTGACCGCGAAGGCGATGAAGGGAGACCGCCAGCGCTGCCTCGAGGCCGGCGCCTGGGACTACCTGTCGAAGCCGGTCGAGACGCAGCAGCTCCTCTCCACGCTGCGCGCGTGGCTGAAGCCGTGAGCCTGCCCGAAGCGGCGGGCAGCCCCGACCACCGGCAGGCGCCGGCGGCGATCCTCGTCGTCGACGACCGGCCGGACAAGATCCTGGTCTTCCGGTCGGTGCTGGAGGAGATCGGCCAGGAGGTCGTGTCCGTCAGCTCCGGCGAAGAGGCGCTGAAGCAGGTGCTCGACCACGACTTCGCGGTCATCCTGCTCGACGTCAATATGCCGGGCATGGACGGCTTCGAGACGGCAGCTCTGATCCGCAAGCGCAAGAGGTCGGCGCATACGCCGATCATCTTCATGACGGCGTACTCCGACGAGATGCACGCCGCGCAGGCGTACTCGCTGGGCGCCGTGGACTTCATCCTCACGCCGTTCGCGCCCGAGGTGCTGCGCGCGAAGGTGCGCGTGTTCGTCGAGCTGCATCAGATGGCCGAGCACATCAAGCGCCAGTCCGACCAGCGCATCGCGCTCGCGCGCGAGCAGGCGGCACGCACCGCGGCCGAGGATGCCGTGCGCCGCTCGGCTTTCCTCGCCGAGGGCGGGCGTTTGCTCACCAGCTCGCTCGACCCCGAGACGCTGGCGCGCGACCTCACGCATTTCGCCGTGCCCTTCCTGGGCAGCCTGTGCATGATCGCGCTCGTGGACGAGCACCAGCGCATCGTGCGCACCGAGATTGCCTGGAGCGATCCCGACACCACCACCGGCCGGCGCGCGATCTCTTCGCGCCGCGTCGCCGAGGCGGGCATCTCCGCGGCCATCAGCCGCGCGCTGGCGAATGCGCGCCGCGATGTCGTCGACGGGCCGGTGGGCGAGCGCAGCGGGTTGCTGATCGAACGCATTGACGACGGCCGCGAGGAGCGCATCGCGCTCGCGTTCCACCCGCAGTCGATCGCGGTGCATCCCCTGGTCGCGCGCGGCCGCACGCTGGGCGCTCTCGCGGTGGCGCTTTCGCCGCCGCGTGAGCGCTTCACGCCCGCAGAGCTGGCGTTGGGCGAGGAGCTGGCGGGGCGCGTCGG
Source organism: Usitatibacter sp. (assembly GCA_046715885.1). Classification (GTDB taxonomy): domain Bacteria; phylum Pseudomonadota; class Gammaproteobacteria; order Burkholderiales; family Usitatibacteraceae; genus Usitatibacter. Next base: position 2,326 of record JBKJYC010000166.1, on the reverse strand, counting down.
CATCGCGCTCGACAACGCGCGGCTCTACCTCCAGGTGCGTGACAACGACCGCCGCAAGGACGAGTTCCTGGCGATGCTCGCGCACGAGCTGCGCAGCCCGCTGGCCCCGATCCGCAACGCGATCGAGGTGCTGCGTGTATCCGGAGCGAACGAGCAGCGCATGCCCTGGGCGCGCGACGTGATCGACCGCCAGTCGCGTCAGCTGATGCGCATCGTCGACGACCTGCTGGACGTCTCGCGCATCACCAGCGGCAAGATCCAGCTCAAGAGCGAGGAGGTCGATGTCGGCGCCGTCCTCGCATCCGCGGTGGAGACCAGCCGCCCGCTGATCGAGGAGCGCCGCCACGAGCTCACCGTGACGCCGCCCGCCAGGCCCATGTACGTGCGCGGCGATTTCGCGCGCGTGGCACAGGTGATCGCCAACCTCCTCAACAACGCCGCCAAGTACACGCCGCCCGGCGGCAAGATCTCGATCTGCGCGACCGAGGAGAAGAAGAACGTGGTGTTTCGCGTGACCGACACCGGGCTGGGCATTCCACCAGAGATGCTCGCTGGCATATTCGACCTCTTCACGCAGCTCGACACCACGCTGGATCGCGCCCAGGGCGGCCTGGGCATCGGCCTCACCCTGGTGAAGCGCCTGGTGGAGGCCCAAGGCGGCAAGGTGCAGGCCTGGAGCGCCGGGGTGAACCAGGGCAGCGAGTTCACCGTGTGGTTGCCTTTGGTGAGCGTCACCGCGAAGCCCTCCTCGGCGCAGCGCGACCCGGCCAGGAAGGTGGCGTGCCGGCGCATCCTCATCATCGAGGACCATGCCGACACCGCCCAGACGCTGGCGACCCTGGTCTCCCTCGATGGCCATGAGGTGAGGCTCGCGCACGACGGCTTCGAGGCCATCGAGATCGCCCCGCAATTCAAGCCCGACGTGATGCTGATCGACATCGGCCTGCCCGGCATGGACGGCTTCGAGATCGCGCGGCGGATGCGCCAGCTCGAATGCGGGCGCCGCTGCCTCCTGCTCGCGGTGACCGGCTATGGCCAGGAACGCGACCGGCGCATGGCCCTCGAAGCGGGCTTCGACCAGCACCTGGTGAAGCCGGTCAACGTGCAGGTTCTCTCGGAGGTGATCGCATCGCGCCAGCCGATGCCGGTGACCCAATGAGCGACCTCGAGGCGATCTACCGGGACGCGATAACCACGAGGCTTCTGCGGCGCATGAGCCATGCGATCCAGCACGACCTCAAGTCACCCGTCCAGGGCATCTACTGGTCCCTGGAGCTCGCGCTGAAGGGTGTTTCGGGCGGAGGCGCGGACGAGAAGACGCGTGCCCAGGTGGAAAAGGCGGTCACGATGGCGCGCAAGGAGCTGGCGCGCCTCGAGCGTACCTCCCGAACCTTCCTCGCCGACGCCGGCATCGCCGACGAGGGCGAGGTGCGTGTCGACGTAGTGGACCTGGCCAAGGAAACGGTGCGCCACTTCGTCACCGATGCGGCGATGCGCAACGTGCGTCTCACCATCGATGCTCCGCCCGACCCGATCTACGTGCGCGCCCCTCGCGCCGAGATCGCGCAGGCGGTCCTCACCTGCGTGCTGCATTCGCTCGATTCGGTGCCCACCGGCGGCATCGCGGAGGTGCTCGTGCGCCGGGAGAATGGAACCGTGACGGTCGAGGTAACGGACGATGCGACCGAGGCCGCGGGTGCCAACGACGAGTTCGGCCTCGGAACCCTGGGGATGCGCATCGCCAGGGAATTCGTCGAGGCGCGCGGCGGGGATTTCTGCCTGAAGCCGGCCGGCGACGGACGCCGGCGGATGATCTGCGTGCGGCTTCCGGTGGACACCGGGGCCTGAGCGAACGTCAGGCCCGCAGCAGCTGCATCAGCGTGACGGCCTCCACCGGCTTCACCACGTAGTCATCGAGCCCGGCTTCGCGCGCGCGGCGGCGATGCTCGTCGCTGCCGAATCCCGTGAGCCCCACGATGCGCGCGCCCGCGAGGCGCGTGTCCTTGCGCATGTTGCGCGCGACCTCGAAGCCGCTCACGTCGGGCAGGGCCAGGTCCAGGAAGACCACGTCCGGGCGCCGCTCGTGCGCCATCTCCATGGCACGGGCGCCGGTGTAGGCGACGAAGACCTCGTGGCCCATGTGCTCCAGGAGGGCGCCCAGGACCTCCGCGGAATCGATGTTGTCGTCCACCACGAGGATGTGCCGCGATTCGCCGTTGGGAGCCGCCGGCTTCGGCGCCACGGCCGCGGGGTTGCAGCGCTCGGCCAGGCCGCTCAGGGCGGCCACCTGCCGCTCCAGGAGCTCGAGCATCTTCGCCCGCGTGGC
>JBKJYC010000165.1:0-5888 GCA_046715885.1 Usitatibacter sp. | reverse complement strand
CGCCGCGCGCCCCGCCGCCGCCGAGGACCAGTCCGATCCTCGCGCGCGGCTCCACGGGCGCCGCTTGCGCGGCGGCGATCACGAGGAAGACGCAGGCGGCGAGCAATTTCATGGCGACGCTAGACCTTGATGGTGAAGGGCGAGAAATTCGTGGCGCGGTCGTAGTGATCCACGCCCTCGGCGCGCTTGAGCCACCCGACGACGGCATAGGTGAAGAGCGTGAACAGCACCTCCACGCAAACCTTGGCGATGAATTGCGACAGCATCACGAGCGCAAGCTTCTCGTCCGGAATGATACCGGTGCCGTAGAACGCGAGCGGGTAGAACAAGAGGGAATCCACGCCCTCGCCCAGGACCGTGGAGCCGATGGTGCGCGACCACAGGTGGCGGCCACCGGTGAGGATCTTCATCTTCGCCAGCGTGAACGAGTTCACGAACTCGCCGCAGAAGTAGGCCACCATCGAGGCGAGCGCGATCCGCCACGCCTGGCCGAAGGCGACCTCGTAGGCCGCCTGGTTCTTCCAGAAAGGCGCGGGCGGCAGGGCGACCACGGCCCAGGCCATGAAGGAGGCGAAGGCGAGCGCCGCGAATCCGGCCCAGATCACGCGGCGCGAGCGCGCGTAACCGTACACCTCGGTGAGGATGTCGCCGAAGACGTACGAGATGGGAAAGAAAAGCACGCCCGCCCCGAAGGTGAGAGCCCCCACGACCGGGAAATCGACCTGCGCGATCTTCGCCGGCCCGATCAGGTTGGAGCAGCCCAGCACCGTGACGAAGGCGCCCATCACGAACTCGTAGTACCTGAATGACGCCGATGGAGTTTTCATCGAGGTGTTCTCCGACTCAGCCGGAATTGGAAGCGCCGCGCTGGCGCAGCGCCTCGAAGAGGCAGAGCGAGCCGGCCACGCCGGCGTTGAGCGATTCCATGCGCCCCGGCATGGGGATGCGCGCGCTCAAGCGGGCGGCGCTGCGAAGACCGGGAGACAGCCCCTTGCCCTCGTTGCCCACCAGCACGGCGACCGGCCCGCGCAGGTCCACCTCGTAGATCGAGCGCCCGGCCCCGCCAACCAGCGCCACGGACGTGCCGCGATAGCGCGCCAGAAACGCGGGGAGATCGGCGCTCTCGACGATGTTCAGCGCGAAATGCGCGCCCATGGCCGCGCGAACCGTCTTCGGGGACCACGCGAAGACGCAGTGACTCGAGAGCATCACGTGGACAGCGCCGGCCGCGGCTGCGCTGCGCAACAGCGTGCCGAGGTTGCCCGGGTCCTGCACGCCCTCGACCAGGAGCACCAGATCGGCATCATCGGGCACGGGAAGGCCTTCCGGCGTGGGCACGGCCGCCAGCAGTCCCGTGGCGGATTCCACGGTGGAGATCGAATCGAAGAGCGCGTCGGCGACCACCGTTACCTTCGCCTCGGGCACGCGGGCGACCAGCGCGGCCACCTCGGCACGCTCGAGGCCCGAGCGGCTCACCATGAGCGAGTCCATCGCGCGGCGCGAATCGAGGAAGGCGCCGACCAGGTGCACGCCGTCCAGGACCGAGAGGCCGCGCTTCTTGCGCTCCGAGGAGCTGGAGGCGAGCCTCGCCATCGCCTTGTACGCGGCGTTGTCCCGCGAGCTGACCGCCTTCATCTCAGAACGGCAGGTCGACCTGCAGCAGGATGCGCACCGGCTCGAACGAGCGGCGGTGGATCATGCAGGGTCCCAGAACCTTCAACGCGAGCATGTGCTCGGGCGTCGAGTAGCCCTTGTGCTGCGCGAAGCCGTAACCCGGGAAGCGCCCGTCCATCTCGCGCATCTCCTCGTCGCGCGCGGTCTTGGCGAGGATCGACGCCGCCGAGACCTCGGGCACGGACTGGTCCGCCTTCACGACCGGGCGGCAGCGGATGGAAATGGGCGGCTTGTGGATGCCGTCCACGCAGACTTCCCTCGGCCGGCAGTGCAGCGCCCGGATCGCGCGGCGCATGGCGAAGAGGCTCGCCCGCAGGATGTTGATGCGGTCGATCTCCTCCACGCTCGCGGAGGCGATGGCCCAGCACAGCGCCTTCTCGCGGATCTCCACCGCCAGCGCCTCGCGCACATCCTCGGCGAGGAGCTTGGAATCGTTCAGGCCCCCGACCGGCCGCTCGGGATCGAGGATCACGGCGGCCGCGTAGACGCTGCCGGCGAGCGGGCCGCGGCCCGCCTCGTCAACCCCGCAGAGGAGCGAGATCGTTTCTTTGCGGATTCGCATGGGTCGCGGCGCCGGTCGGCGAGGAGAGGTAGGGTTGGAGCGCCAGCGCGATGCGCTCGTCGTGGCCGCGCGCGAGCTCGCGGTGCATGTCGGCGAAGCGCTCGCGCAGCCGCGTCCTCGCCTCCTTGTTGTCGAGCCAGTTGCCCAGCGCCTGCGCGAGGTTCTCCGGCGTGGCGTCGTCCTGCAGGAGCTCGGGCACGACGAACTCGCCGGCGAGGATGTTCGGCAACCCGACGTAGGGCAGGAGCGCCTTTCTCTTCATCAGCCAGTAGGTGAGCTTCGGCACGCGGTAGGTGATCACCATCGGGCAGCGGGCGAGCGCCGCCTCCAGCGTGGCGGTGCCGCTCGCGATCAGGGCGACGTCCGCCGCGTGCAGCGCCAGGCGCGCATGGCCGAAGAGGACCGTGAGCGGCAGGTCCTGCGCCTCGCGGGCGTAGAGGCGCGCCTCGAAGTAGTCGCGCGTCTCCCGTGTGGCCAGCGGGACGAAGAAGCGCAGCTCGGGGCGCTCCTTGTGCAGCCTGCGCGCGGTGTCGATCATGAGGTCGGCGTGGGCTTCGAGCTCGCTCACGCGACTGCCGGGCAGCAGCGCCACCGCCGGGCCGGTCCTGGCGAGGCGCAGCTGCGAGCGCGCGCCGTCGCGGTCGGGCTCGAGCGGCATCGTGTCGGCGAGGGGATGGCCCACGTAGCTGACGGGGATGCCCGCCTTCTCGTAGATCGCCTCCTCGAACGGGAACACCGCGAGCATGCGGTCCACGGAGCGCTTGATGCCGTGGATGCGGTTCGCGCGCCACGCCCAGATGGAGGGGCTCACGTAATGCACGGTGCGCACTCCCGCGGACTTGAGCTTCGCCTCCAGCCCGAGGTTGAAGTCCGGCGCATCGACGCCGATGAAGAGGTCGGGCTTTTGCGCGAGCAGCCGCCGCGCGAGCTGGTTGCGGATCCCGAGGATCTCGCGGAAATGCTTGAGCACCTCCACGTAGCCGCGCACCGCGAGTTTCTCCATGGGGAAGAGCGTCGTTGCGCCCTCGGCCATCATCTTCGGGCCGGCGATGCCGAAGAACTCGACGTCGGGATTGCGCTCGCGCACGGCGCGGATCAGCGCGGCCCCGAGCAGGTCGCCCGAAGCCTCGCCCGCGACGATGGCCACACGCTTGGCCATGCTCAGCGCACGATGCCGCGCGTGGCGGCGCCGAGGAACTCGAGGACGGCCCGCACCTCGGGAGACGCGGCAGCCTGCTTCTCCAGCTCGGCCCTCGCCTCCGCCAGCAGCAGGCCCGACTTGTACAGCGTCTTGTACGCGGCCCGGAGCGCGGCGACGGCTTCGGGCGTGAAGCCCCGGCGCTTCAATCCCTCGGCGTTGATGCCATGGGGCGCGAGTGGGTTGCCTCCCACCGTCACGTAGGGCGGAATGTCCAGCAGCACGACGCTCGAGACCCCGGTCATCACGTGGGCGCCGATCTTCACGTACTGGTGCACCCCGGTGAAGCCGCCCAGGGTGGCCCAGTCGCCCACGTGCACGTGGCCCGCCAGCTGCGTGCAGTTGGCGATCGTCGTGCGGTTGCCGACACGGCAGTCGTGCGCGATGTGGGCGTAGGCCATGATCCAGTTGTCGTCCCCGACGCGGGTCACGCCCTCGTCCTGCACGGTGCCGCGGTTGATGGAGACGTACTCGCGGATGGTGTTGCGCTCGCCGATCTCAAGGCGCGTGGGCTCGCCCTGGTACTTCTTGTCCTGGTTCGCCTCACCGATCGAGCAGAAGTGGAACAACCGGTTCTCGCGGCCGATGCGCGTGTGGCCCGTCAGCACGCAGTGCGCCCCGACCGTCGTCCCCTCGCCGATCTCCACGTCGCCGTCAACCACCGTGTACGGGCCGATGGTGACGTCGCTCGCGAGCCTCGCGCGCGAATCGATGATCGCGGTGGGATGGATTCGGTTCACGCGTTCGCGTGCCCCTGGAAACGCCGATCTCCGCAGATAAAGGCACGCCGATGCACGCCGATGGAAGCTTTCATGGAGCGAATCATTCGAGACGAAACATCACTCATTCCATCGGCGGGGATCGGCGGCAAATCGGCGGAGATCGGCGTTTCCAAGGGCCCTCGCATGAGGGGCACTACTCCAGCGGCCTCAACGCGCACAGCAACTCCGCTTCGGAGGCGACGACGCCTTCCACCTTTGCGACCGCCTTGAACTTGGCAATGCCGCGCTTCATGGCGGTCTGCTCGACCTCGAAGGTGAGGATGTCGCCCGGCACCACGGGGCGCTTGAAGCGGGCAGCGTCGATGCCGACGAAGTAGTAGACGCTCTTCACGTCGTTCTTGTGGCCCAGGGAGCGCAGCGAGAGCACCGCGGCGGCCTGCGCCATGGCTTCCACGATGAGCACGCCGGGCATCACGGCGTAGTGCGGGAAGTGCCCCTGGAAAAAAGGCTCGTTGGCGGTCACGTTCTTCACCGCGACGATGCGCTTGTCCTTCTCCCATTCGACCACCTTGTCGATGAGCAGGAACGGGTAGCGGTGCGGGAGATACTGCTTGATCTCCTCGATGGTCATGGCGCTCACGATTCGTCTCCCTTGTCGCGGCGGATGCGTGCCGCCCACTTCAGCCAGTCCTCGTGGGGCATCATGGGCGCCACCGACGTGTAGGTACCGGGCTTGCGGATCGACTTGGTGACCAGCGTCATGGCCGAGACCGTGACCCCGTCGCAGATCTCCAGGTGGCCGGTGACGCCGGCCTTGCCGCCGATGCGGCAGCGCTTGCCGATGCGCACGCTCCCGGCGATGCCGACGCATCCCGCGATCACGGTGTGGGCGCCGATCACGCAGTTGTGTCCGATCTGGATCTGGTTGTCGAGCTTCACTCCGTCCTCGACCACGGTGTCGTCGAGCGCACCGCGGTCGATCGTCGTGTTGGCGCCCACCTCGACATCGTCGCCGATGCGCACCGCCCCCACCTGCGGGATCTTCACCCAGCGGCCCGAGTCGGGCGCCATGCCGAAGCCGTCCGCACCGATCACGACGCCGGAGTGCAGGATCGAGCGGTCGCCGATGGTGCAGTCGTGGTAGATGGTGACGCGCGGATAGAGCCGCGTGTCGTCGCCCACGCGCACGTTGGAGCCCACCACGCAGCCCGCGCCGATGGATGTGCGCTCGCCGATGCGCGCGCCGTGGCCGATGACCGCGAAGGCGCCGATCTCCGCGCTGCCCGCGACGATGGCCTCCGGATCGATCTGGGCGGTGGGATGCACGCCCGCCTTCACCGTGGCCGGCGGGTTGAAGAGCGCGACCGTGCGGGCGTAGTACGCGTAGGGGTTGTCGGTGACGATGCGCGGCAGCGAAGTGGCCTCGCGCTCGTCGGGGCCGAGGATCACCGCGCCGGCGCGCGTGCGGGCGAGCTGCGAGCGGTACTTGAGGTTGGCCAGGAAGGCGATGTGCGAGGGGCCGGCGGAGTCGAGCGTGGCCACGCCCGTAAGGCGCGAGGCACTCTCGCCCAGCGCCTCACCGCCGAGCTGCTCGACGATTTCGCGGAGGCTGAAGGTGGGCGGGGCGGGCAAGGTCGCTCACTTGTCCGCGAGCGCCCGGATGACCTTGTCGGTGATGTCGATGCGCGAGCTCGCGAACACCGCCTCCTGCACCACGAGGTCGAACTTCTCC
>JBKJYC010000164.1:0-9666 GCA_046715885.1 Usitatibacter sp. | reverse complement strand
CCGCTCCTCGCGGCGCAGCTCGCTCGCCCACTGCACGTATTCCTTCGTGACCTTCGAGGCCTTGCGGATCGTCTCGTGGTCGCCGTGGCCCTCGATGACGAAGCCGGTGACCGGCTTGACGGTCCCGGCGATGGCATCGACGACTTTCTTCGTCCATCCGTCCTCGATCCCGATCACGACCACGGCCGCGACATTGGGGTTCGATCCGGTGCCGATCAGCGTGCGGAAATGCAGCTCCAGGTCCGCGCCGAACTGCAGCCTGCCATAGGGGTGCGGAAGGGCCATCGCACCCTTGATGTTGTGCGCGACCGCCTCGGCCGCCGCGTTCGAGAGGTCGTCCACGGGCAGGACGATGACGTGGTTGCGCACGCCCACGCGCGCGTTCTCGCGCTTGAAGCCCCAGAAGCTCGATTGGCCAAGGTCCATGCTCACCACCGTTTGGTCTTGATGTTGTGGACGTGCGCGTGCTCGCCGCTCCTGATCGGCGCCACGGTCCGTCCGATGTCCACGCCGTACTTGATCACGGTCGCGCCGTTGTCCAGGGGCTTGATCGCGAGCTTGTGCCCGATGGGGATGTCGTTCAGGGCCTTCAGGGGGAGGTCCTTGTCCTGGTCCATGATCCAGCCGGTGAGCGAGTCGCCCGCCTTGACGCCTTCCACCACCACGACGCCGACCGAGTCGTTCTCGTCGTGGACCACGAAATGAATCATCGTTTCCTCCAATGTCGGACAGTCTCCCCGACCCTCTCTCTCCGGGGGAGAGGGAGATGCTAGTTGCGCACGCGCCCGGAGGTCAACTAGATGAGTTGGATGTATGCTCACCGCCATGGCCCCGCGCCTCGTGCCCCGCGTCCTCTCCGCCGACCGTCCCCTGCACGAGCAGGTCCGCGCGCGCCTCGTGGACGGCATCTCGAAGGGGGACTGGAAGCCCGGCGAGGCGATTCCCTCGGAGGGGGAACTCGCGCGCGCCTTCGGCGTGGCGATCGGGACCATCCGCAAGGCGGTCGATGGCCTCGTGGCCCAGCAGGCGCTGGTGCGAAGGCAGGGCAAGGGGACGTTCGTGGCGGCGCACGACGGCCAGCGCCTCATGTTCCACTTCTTCCATATCGTCGGGCGTGACGGGAGCAAGGCGTATCCCGAGGTCCGTACGATCGCCTTCCACCGCGAGCGTGCCGGTGCGCCCGCGGCCGCGGCGCTCGGCGCGGCCGCGTTCGACAAGGTGATCCGCATCCGCAACGTGCTCTCGCTCGGGGGACGCAGCGCGATCGTGGACGACATCACACTGCCGGCGCAGCTCTTTCCCGGCCTGTCGGAGAAGATCTTCCGCGCGCGCGACAACACCATCTATCACCTCTACCAGAGCCGCTACGGGATCAATGTGCTGCGCACCGACGAGCGCCTGCGCGCCGTGCTCGCCGCGGGCGAGGACGCGAAGCTGCTGGGCGTGGGCGAGGGCTCGCCGCTGCTGGAGATCCGGCGCGTGGCGCTCACCTTCCGCGACCGGCCGGTGGAGCTGCGCGTCTCGCGCGTGGACACCTCCCGCTTCGACTACCACAACACCCTCGGCAAGGGCGAGCCGGTGTGACGGCGACCGCGCTCGCGATCCTTCCCAATTTCATCCTCATCCTCCTCGGCCTGGCGCTGTCGCGGCGGTTCGACTACGGGCGCGATTTCTGGGAAGGCCTGGAGAAGCTCGTCTACTACGTCCTGTTCCCCGCGTTGCTGTTCCGTACGCTCGCGACGGCGCAGATCGACTTCGCCCGGACCGGCACGCTGATGGCCGCGGCGCTCGCGTTCACCGTGGCCGGCATGCTCCTCGCGCTCCCGGCGGGAAGGCTGTTCAGGCTCGAGCGCAAGCTCGCGGCGAGCTGCTTCCAGTGCGCGTTTCGATTCAACACGTACGTGGGCCTCGCGGTCGCGGGCAGCCTGTTCGGACCCGAGGGGCTGGCCCTCGCGGCGCTCGTCTTCGGAGCGATGATCCCGCTGGTCAACGTGGCCGCGGTGGCCATGCTCGCCTCGGGCGGGGGCCGCGGGGTTGCCGCAGAGCTCGCGCGCAATCCCCTGCTGCTTTCCACGCTCGCCGGTTTCGCGTGGAATACGCTCGGCCTGCCCTTGCCGGGCTTCGCGGACCAGACGCTGGGCCTGCTCGCGCAGACCTCGCTTCCGGCGGGCCTGCTTTCCGTCGGAGCAGCGCTGCGCCTGGAGCGCGGACAGGGTCCTGTGGCGGCTCACGCGTATTGGCTCGCGGTGAAACTTCTGGCGCTTCCCGCGATTGCCTGGGGCCTCGCCCGGGCACTCGGGCTGCCACCGCTGGAAACCGCCGTCCTGGTGCTCGCCGCATCGCTGCCGACGGCGTCGTCGGCGTATATCCTCGCCGTGCGCATGGGCGGCACGGGCGGCGCGGTCGCCACACAGATCACTGTAGGAACGCTGTTGGCGATGCTCACGATCCCGCTCTGGATCGCGGGCCTGGGAGGGATCGCGGTTAAATAGGGAACCGGTCCCGAGCCCGGTGGGTCAACTACACATGAAGCTCGGGGGACAACGCGATAGCGCCAACGTCGAAGACCGGCGTGGCATGGGCATGGGCATGGGTGTCGGCGGCGGCATCGGCCTGGGCACCGTGGCGCTGGCGCTGGTCGCATGGTTCTTCGGCATCGATCCGTCCGTCGTCCTGGAAGGCGCGCAGCGCGCGCAGCCCACGCAGCAGCAGGCCGCCCCCCGCAATCCCGATGCGCCCAAGGACGAGGGCCGCGTCTTCGTCGGCCGCGTGCTGGCCTCGACCGAAGACGCGTGGGAGGAGATCTTCCGCCGCACCGGCAATACTTACCGCGCGCCTAAGCTGGTGCTCTTCGACGGCCAGACCCAGACCGCGTGCGGCCGAGGCAGCGCGGCCACCGGGCCGTTCTACTGCCCCGGCGACGAGCAGCTCTACATCGACCTTTCCTTCTTTCGCCTGCTCAAGGAGCGTTTTCGCGCGCCCGGGGACTTCGCGCAGGCCTACGTGATCGCCCATGAGGTCGGTCACCACGTGCAGAAGCTCACCGGCGTGATGGGCCGCATCGAAGGCATGCGCGGCCGCGGCGGCGCCGAGTTCAACCGCATGATGGTGCGCCTTGAGCTCCAGGCCGATTGCTACGCGGGCATCTGGGCGCACTACGCGCGCGATTTCAAAGGCATCGTCGAGCCCGGTGACATCGAGGAGGCGCTGACTGCGGCTTCCGCCATCGGCGACGACCGCCTGCAGCAGCAGTCCCAGGGCCGTGTGGTGCCGGATTCGTTCACGCACGGCACCTCGGCCCAGCGCGTGCGGTGGTTCAACCGCGGGATGGAAGGCGGCAATCCCGGTGCGTGCGACACGTTCGGCGCACGCGGCGAGCTCTAGACAACCCCCGGATGCAAAGGGCGCCGTGAGGCGCCCTTTGCACTTGGCGAAGCCGTGTCAGGCCTTCGCTTCCTCTTCCGGCGGCAGCACCTCGCGCTGCTCGCTGGAGGCGAGCTTCTCGCGGATGCGAGCTGCCTTGCCGGTACGGCCGCGCAGGTAGTAGAGCTTCGCGCGGCGCACGTCGCCCCTGCGCTTGATCTCGATCGAGGCGAGGCCCGGCGAGTAGGTCTGGAACGTGCGCTCCACGCCCTCGCCGCTGGAGATCTTGCGGACGATGAACGAGGAGTTGAGGCCGCGGTTGCGCTTGGCGATGACAACGCCCTCGTAGGCCTGCTCGCGCTTCTTGTCGCCTTCGACCACGGTCACCTTGACGATGACGGTGTCGCCGGGCTGGAAGTCGGGAATCTTGCGATTCAGCCGCGCGATCTCTTCCTGCTCGAGCTTTTGGATCAGATCCATCTCATTTTCCTTTTCGGTTCCGGCCTTCCGGCCTTTCGCCCAGAGCCCTTGCGCTCAGGTGAGCAAACCAAGGGTTGCGCGAGGTTTATTGTTGCTGCTGCTGCGACTGCCGCTCGAAACGATACTCCTCCAGCAGCTTCGCGTCCTCTTTCGAAAGCTCGAGCCCCTGCAGCAGATCCGGCCTTCGCTCCCACGTACGCCCCAGCGCCTCCTTTCGACGCCAGCGCGCGATCGCCGCGTGATTCCCCGACAACAAAACGTCGGGCACCCGGCTTCCCTTCCACTCCTCGGGCCGTGTGTAGTGCGGCCAATCGAGGAGCCCCGCCGAGAACGAATCCTGCGCTGCGCTCTCGGCGTCGTTGAGGCTCCCCGGGAGGCGCCTCACGATGCAGTCCATCACCACCATCGCCGGGAGCTCGCCCCCCGACGCCACGAAATCGCCGATCGATACCTCACGGTGCACGCGCCGGGAGATCAGGCGCTCGTCGATCCCTTCGTACCGGCCCGCGATCAGCACCAGGCCGGGTACCGCATGCAGCTCCTGCACCAGCCGCTCGGTGAGCCGCTCGCCCTGGGGCGACATCAGCACCACTGTGGGCGCGGCCACGCCCATCGATTGCTGGCGCTCGACCGCGGCATCGATGCACGCCTCCAGCGGGTCGGCCAGCATCACCATCCCCGGACCGCCTCCGTACGGCCGGTCGTCGACCGTGCGGTGGTTGTCTTGCACGAAGTCGCGCGGGTTCCAGGCCGCGAATCCGAACCGCCCTTCTTCCAGCGCGCGCCGCGTGATGCCGTGGCGCGTCACCGCGTCGAACATTTCCGGGAAGATCGTGATGACGTCGAACTGCATCAGAGGTCGAACGCCGCTTCCCAGTCCACCGTGATGCGCTTCGCCTCCCGGTCGACGGCCTTCACGTAATCGGGAACGAAGGGGATCATCCGCTCCCGCTCGCCCTGCACCACCAGCACGCTCGTCTCACCGGTCTCGAACAATCCTTCCACCCGCCCGAGCCTCTGGCCGCCGACGTTGACCACGTCCAGGCCCACGAGGTCGATCCAGTAGATCGATCCATCGTCCGCCTCGCCCAGCGCCTCGCGCGTCACCGCCACCTCGAAGCCCCTCAGCGTCTCGGCGGCGCTGCGATCCCCGATGCCTTCCAGCTTCACGACCGTTGCCGCAGGACGCGCGGCGAATTCCTCCACTGCGAGCGACTTCCAGCCCTCCGCGGTCTTCACCCACCAGCGCTCGTGACCGGCCAGGCCGTCCGCGGCTTCGGTGAAGGTCTTCACCTTGACCCAGCCCTGGATGCCGAACGGGGCGCTGATGCGCCCCATCACGACCAGTTCGGATTCGTCCCCGGAGAAACGCTGCGCGGCCGCCTTATTGGGCGGGCGCCGCTTCTTTGCCGGTGACTTCGTGCTTGGCACGCTTGACGAGCTTTTTCACGGCATCCGAAGGCTGCGCGCCGTGGGACACCCAATGGGCGACGCGGTCGAGCTGGACGCGGAATTTTGCCTCGTTCTCGGCTGCCTTGGGGTTGTAGAACCCGATGCGCTCGATGAAGCGGCCGTCACGCGGCATGCGCGAATCGGCGACGACGACGTTGTAGAAGGGGCGGTTCTTGGCTCCGCCACGGGCCAATCGGATCACAACCATGCTGGCTCCTATTCCCGTTGAAAACGGGCAACGTGCAACGTTGAGAAGTTGTGCTGGGGGAAAGCCGGTAATTATAGGCGATTCAGCGACTTAGCGCAATCGCTCTGGGAACTCGTCGGACTGCGTTCCCGATTCGGCGAGGTAGCGCTTCGGCCGCGCGCCGGAAATTCCGCATTCGACCGCGTTGGCGATGCGCCCCGCGAAGGGCGCCGCAGCGGCCGAGGCCGACATCGCCTTGCCGAGCACCGGCGAGCGTTCGGAGAGCTATGGACCTTCACGTCCGGCGCATAGTGGTCGTGGATCTGCCCCAGGCCGCGCTTGATCCAGATGCGGTCGGTCCAGCTCGTGATGTAGTCGCGCGGATCGCGATATGGCGCGTAAGCGGAGGGCAGGAGGTCGGAGAGCTGCTCGTCGATGGACATGCGGTTCCCTGCGGAAGGATTCTCGCGGCGATTGTAGCGCGGGCAATGTACGTTTCGGCCCCACACCCGGTACTGCCGCCGATAAGTGTTGCTTATGATGATTGGTCGATCGCCGGGCTCCTGTCAGACTGGACGTCATGACCCTGAGGCGATACTCCCTTTTCAACCTGGTGCGCGGCAGCCTCGCAGGGCACCGGAACTGGGGCCGCGTGTGGCGCGACCCGCAGCCGAAGAAGGCCTACGACGTGGTGGTCGTCGGCGGCGGCGGCCACGGGCTTGCGACCGCGTATTACCTCGCGCGCAACCACGGCGTCCGCAATGTCGCGGTGATCGAGAAGGGGTGGCTGGGCGGCGGCAACACCGGCCGCAACACGACGATCATTCGCTCCAACTACATGATGCCGGGCAATGCTCAATTCTACGAATGGTCGCTGAAGCTGTGGGAGAGCCTGAGCGCGGAGCTGAACTTCAACGTGATGTTCAGCGCGCGCGGAGTGCTCAACCTCGCGCATTCCGACGCGCAGATGGACCAGCACGCGCGCCGCGGCAACTCGATGCGCCTGAACGGCATCGACGCGGAGCTCCTCGACCGCGAACAGGTGCGTCGCATGGTGCCGGAGCTGGATTTCTCCGCCCAGGCGCGTTTCCCCATTTACGGGGGGCTGCTGCAGCGCCGCGGCGGCACCGCGCGCCATGACGCGGTTGCATGGGGGTACGCGCGGGGCGCGGACCGCCTCGGCGTGGACATCCTCCAGAACTGCGAGGTGGTCGGATTCCTGCGCGAGGGCGCGCGCATCGTCGGCGTGGAGACCTCGAAGGGACCGATCCGCGCCGGCAGCGTCGGCATGGCGGTTGCGGGGCACACCGGCCAGCTCGCCGCGCTCGCGGGCCTGCGCTTGCCCATCGAGACGCACGTGCTGCAGGCCTTCGTATCCGAGCCGCTCAAGCCGCTCATCGATACCGTCGTGACTTTCGGCGCCGAGCACTTCTACATCAGCCAGTCGGACAAGGGCGGCCTGGTGTTCGGCGGCGACCTCGACGGCTACAACAGCTATGCGCAGCGCGGCAACCTGCCGGTCGCCGAGCATGCGATGGGCGCGGCGCTCGCGATGTTCCCGATGCTGGGGAAGCTGCGGCTCCTCAGGAACTGGGGCGGCGTCATGGACATGACGATGGATGGCAGCCCGATCATCGCGAAATCCCCGATCGACGGCCTCTACATCAACGGCGGCTGGAACTACGGCGGCTTCAAGGCCACGCCGGCATCGGGTTGGGTCTTCGCTCACACCATCGCGCACGGCAAGCCCCACGCGTTGAACGAGAGGTTCACGCTGGAGCGTTTCGAGCGCGGCGACCTGATCGACGAAAAGGGCGCCGGCCCGGTGCCGCACGCACACTAAGGACGCACGCATGCTGATCATCGATTGCCCTTGGTGCGGACGGCGCGACCATACCGAGTTTACCTACGGAGCCGATGCTGGCGTCGCGCGGCCCGCGCCGGACGCCTCTGACCGGGAGTGGGTCGACTACGTCTACATGCGTGAGAACCCGCGGGGGGCGCACCAGGAGTATTGGCACCATGTTCAAGGCTGCCGCCAATGGCTGCGCGTGCGCCGCGACACCATGACCCACGAGATCGCGAGCGTCGCGCCCGCCTCCGCCCCGGGCGGCGAGCCATGAGCGCGGCGCCCCCCTCCCAGCCCCGGCGCCTCGCCTCCGGGGGCGCGATCGACCGCTCCACCACTCTCGATTTCACCTTCGACGGCAAATCCTATAGCGGCTACCCTGGCGACACGCTGGCCTCGGCGCTGCTGGCCAACGGGGTGCGCCTGGTCGCACGCAGCTTCAAGTACCACCGGCCGCGCGGGATCTACGGCACCGGACCGGAAGAGCCCAATGCCCTGGTGACGCTCGATCACGAAAGCGATGCGGAACCCAACACCCGCGCCACCACGACGGAGCTCTTCGATGGGCTCACCGCGCGCAGCCAGAACCGCTGGCCATCGCTCGCTTTCGACCTCATGGGCATCAACGATTTCTTTTCCGCGCTGATCCCCGCGGGCTTCTACTACAAGACCTTCATGTGGCCGGGGACCTTCTGGATCCACTACGAGAAGCACATCCGGCGTGCCGCCGGAATGGGCCTCGCATCGCGCGGCGCGGACCCTGCGAGGTACGAGCGAAACAATCTGTTTTGCGACGTACTCGTCGTGGGAGCGGGTCCCGCGGGAATCGCGGCGGCTCTCGCGGCTGGCCGCTCGGGCGCGCGCGTGGCGCTCGCTGAAAGCGAGCCGGTGCCGGGCGGCGCGCTGCTTCGGGAAGCCGAGACGATCGACGGCGGGCCGGCCGCCGATTGGGTCGCGCGCGCGATGGCCGAGCTGCTCGCGATGGAAAACGCGAGAGTGATGACGCGCACCACGGTCTTCGGCTACTACGACAACAACGTGCTCGCTGCGGTAGAGCGCGTCACCGACCACGTGGCGCGGCCAGCGCCGCACCTGCCACGGCAGCGGCTGCACGTCATTCGCGCCCGCCGCGTGGTGCTCGCCACCGGCGCCATCGAGCGGCCGATGGTATTCGAGAACAACGACCGGCCCGGCGTGATGCTCGCCGCGGCGGTGCGCACCTACACGAAGCGCTTCGCCGTGACCCCAGGACGGCGCGCCGTGGTCTTCACCAACAACGACGACGCCTACCGCACCGCGCTCGCGCTTCACGAGGCCGGCGTCGCGGTGGCGGCGATCGTGGACTCCCGCGCCGCGGCGAAGGGGCCACTGCCCGCCGTGGCGCGCGGGCTCGGGATCGAGTGCCTCGAGGGCCATGCCGTGTTGCGCGCCGAAGGCAAGCTTCAGGTGAACGCGGTGCAGGTGATCGCGCTGGGGACGGGCGGTATCCCGTCGACGCGGCGCATCGAGTGCGACCTGGTTGCCGTATCCGGCGGCTGGAGCCCTACCGTGCATCTGCAAAGCCAGTCGGGCGGCCGGCCCGTCTATGACGAGGCGATTGCGGCGTTCGTGCCGGGACCACCACGGCAAGCCGAGGCATCCGCCGGGGCGGCCACGGGTGCCGCCACACTTGCGGCGTGTCTCGCTGGAGGGCATGAGGCCGGGATGCGGGCCGCGAAGGCGGCAGGCTTCGAGCCGCAAGCTTCGCCGCCGCCCAGCGCCGAGGGCCCTGAAGCCACGGGGGTCGAGCCGCTGTGGCTCGTCCCTGGCGCGACCCGCAAGGCGTTCGTCGACGTTCAGGACGATGTGACCTCCGCCGACCTGGCACTCGCCCATCGCGAGGGCTATGTGTCGGTAGAGCACCTCAAGCGGTATACGACGCTCGGCATGGGAACCGACCAGGGCAAGACCAGCAACGTGAACGGGCTTGCGATCATGGCGGCGCTGCAGGGCCAATCGATCGCCCGGACGGGCACGACGACATTTCGCCCTCCGTATGCGCCGGTCGCCATCGGTGCATTCGCGGGGCGGGAAACCGGGATGCACTACCAGCCGGTGCGGCGCACCCCCATGCACGATTGGCATGTCGCGCAGGGCGCGACGATGGTCGAGGCCGGGCTGTGGATGCGCCCGCGATACTACCCGCGTGCCGGCGAGAGCTTGCGGGACGCCTACTCACGGGAGGCCGCGCACGTTCGAAGCGCGGTGGGCCTGATCGATGTCTCGACGCTCGGCAAGATCGACATCCAGGGGCCCGATTCGATCGAGCTTCTCGAACGCGTGTACGCGAACAACT
>JBKJYC010000163.1:0-3602 GCA_046715885.1 Usitatibacter sp. | reverse complement strand
GCCCCGCCGTGGGTCGTTTCCCAGAACCACGCCTCGAGCAGGCCCAGCACCATGACGATGAGGAGCGCGAAGATGCCGAAAGCCAGGGCGAGGCGAGTGCGGAGCCGCGTGGGCCTTGCCTTCTTCTGTTCCGCAGGGTCGCTCATCGCCCTATTGTGCCCAAGCCGCGGCGGTTTCCACCAATTCGCGGAGCACCGGTCGCACGTGCTGCGCCCGATCCTCCTTGAACGGGTAGGGCGGACGCTCGTCCATGTAGATCGCTTCGGACATCTCGAGCTGGATCGCGTGAACGCCGCGAACGGGGTCGCCGTAACGGCGCGTGATGTATCCGCCCTTGAATCGCCCGTTCAGCACCACCGTGAAGGACGCGTGGCGCCGCGCCACCGACAGGAGTTTCTCGGCCAGCTCCGGCGCGCACGAGGAGCCGCCCGCGGTGCCGAAGTTGAAGTCGGGGAGCCGCCCCTCGAAGAAGCGTGGCGCGGTGCACACGATGGAGTGCGCATCCCAGAGCACCGCGCGGCCATGCTCCTCGCGCACGCGCTCGATCTCGCGGGCCAGCCGGCGATGATAGGGCTGCCAGTAGCGCTCGATGCGACGCTGGATCTCCCCATGTGCCGGGTGCGCGGCGCGATAGAGCGCGCGCCGGTCGAACGTGTCCACGGGGCACAGGCCGGTCGTGTCCTGGCCGGGGTAGAGATTGGTGTCGTCGGGCGGGCGGTTCACGTCGATCGCATAGCGCGAATGCGTCGCGAGGATCACGGTGGCCTCGAGGTCGCCGAGGAAATCGTAGAGCCGCGGCAGGTGCCAGTCCGTATCCGCGCGTTGGGCGGCGACGTCGCCCAGCTGCGCGCCGACCGATGGCGCGACATAGGTGCCCACATGGGGCATGGAGACGATGAGCGCGCTCGAACCGCGGCGGTACCGATACGGAGGCGCGCTCGACTCCGTGAGGATCATGCCATCGGGCGGCGCAGGCCCTGGCGCCTTGCCACCTCGATCGCCTCGTCGTAGCCGGCATCGGCGTGGCGCACCACGCCGATGGCGGGATCGTTCCACAGCACGCGCTCGATGCGCCTCGCCGCGGACAGCGTGCCGTCGCACACGATCACAACGCCCGCGTGCTGCGAGTAGCCCATGCCGACGCCGCCGCCGTGGTGGATCGAGACCCAGGTCGCCCCGCCCGCCGTCGAGAGCAGCGCGTTCAGCAGCGGCCAGTCGGAGACGGCGTCGGAGCCGTCCTTCATCGCCTCGGTCTCGCGATTGGGACTGGCCACCGACCCGGTGTCGAGATGGTCGCGTCCGACCACGATCGGTGCCTTCAGTTCGCCCTTCGCCACCATGTCGTTGAACGCCAGGCCCGCGAGGTGGCGCTGCCCGAGGCCCAACCAGCAGATGCGCGCGGGAAGCCCCTGGAACTGGATGCGGCTCTTCGCCAGGTCGAGCCAGCGGTGCAGGTGCGCATCGCCGGGAAACAGCGCTTTCACCTTCTCGTCGGTGCGGTAGATGTCCTCCGGGTCGCCGGAGAGCGCAACCCAGCGGAACGGGCCCTTGCCTTCGCAGAACAACGGGCGGATGTAGGCCGGGACGAAGCCCGGGAACGCGAACGCGTCGTCCACGCCCTCATCCTTGGCGACCTGGCGGATGTTGTTGCCGTAATCCACGGTGGGCACGCCCGCGCGATGCAGGGCGAGCATGGCGCGCACGTGGCGCACGATCGAGCCGCGCGCGGCCGCTTCGACCGCCTTCGGATCCGCCTTCTGCTCCGCTTCCCAGCGTTCGACGCTCCAGCCCGAGGGCAGGTAGCCGTTCACCAGGTCGTGCGCCGAAGTCTGATCGGTGACGAGATCGGGCCGCACGCCGCGCTCGACGATCTCGGGAAAGATGTCCGCCGCATTGCCGAGGAGGCCCACGGAGACCGCAGCCTTCGCCTCGCGTATCATCGCCAGCGCTTCATCGAGGCTCGCCGCCTGCCGGTCGAGGTAGCCGGTGCGAAGGCGCATGTCGATGCGCGACTGGCGGCATTCGACGGCGAGCATGGAAACCCCCGCCATCGTCGCCGCAAGGGGCTGCGCGCCGCCCATGCCGCCGAGACCTGCGGTGAGAATCCACCGCGGCGCGCCGTCATTCCCGCGCAGGCGGGAACCCAGCCCATCACCATGGTGCTGCCGCATCGCATCCACAAACGTCTCGTACGTACCCTGCACGATGCCCTGCGAGCCGATGTAGATCCACGAGCCCGCGGTCATTTGGCCGTACATCATCAGGCCCTTGCGATCGAGCTCGTTGAAGTGGTCCCACGTGGCCCACTTCGGCACGAGGTTCGAGTTCGCGATCAGCACGCGCGGGGCATCGGCGTGGGTCTTGAAGACCGCGACCGGCATGCCCGACTGAACCAGCAGTGACTCGTCGTCGCGAAGGTCCTTCAGCGTGGCGAGGATCGCATCGAACGAGGCCCAGTCGCGCGCGGCCCGACCGATGCCGCCGTAGACGACCAGCTCCGCGGGATTCTCCGCGACGTCGGGATCGAGGTTGTTCTGCAGCATCCGGTAGGGCGCCTCCGTGAGCCAGCTGCGGCAGGTGAGGGTGCTGCCGCGGGGCGAGCGGACAATGCGGGAGGTGTCGCCGATGCGTCGGTGTGTCATGACGCGATTATCTCAAAGTCTGGAGGAGGCGCGTGGGGATGGTCCTCCGCGCGTTACAGGACGGTTCATATTCGGGCATTGCGCAGCTGAATCGGCAAGGCAATTCATGGAGTTGAATCGCAGCCTACCAGCGCGAGTAGGGGATAGCGGACTCGCGTTACCGTACAATTTGACGGTAATGCTTCAGACCCAATACTAGTTGGCCATCTCATGAAGCGCCGTCGCAAATGGTTGCTGACCAATGAGCGTGAGGACGCGGTGCGAGCAATGGAGTGGGCGGCGGCCATCGCTCCTACCGTCGAGAAGCACCCGCACAACAGGAAGTGGCTACTGTTGGCGCTCCAGAACGCGCTCCAGGGCTACATGGTGGTCGTGCTCGAAAAGGGGAATGGTTTGCTCGCGCTTAAGCCACACATTGCAAAGAAGTGGCTCGCTGCCTACGAGGGCAACGGTCAGTACCCTTTCGAGAAGCTTGACGATTTTCCGGCGTTATATGAGAAGGTGAAGAATCCGAAGCATTTCACTCACCCATTCAGCCCGACACTTGATCAAGATCGTGATGTCGTGCGGTTGAATGACTTGAGAGCTGACTTCTCTCATTTCACCCCGAAAGGCTGGCGATTGGACCTGGCTGGGTTGCCGGTCATTGTGTCGAATTCTCTGATGCTGGCATCGTGGGCAATCACAGATGCTGGAGCCAATTGGTACAAGGCTTCGCATATCAAGCGCACGAAAGTTGCCATTCGACGCCTCAGACGATTTACTCAGCGCCGGGAAGGGTGAGATGGCTAACAACTCGTTCGAGCGGACCGTGGGCCATCGTGGGCCGCGTCTGGCCGCGGCACGGTCATCATGGCCGGCCGCTCAACTCGGTCGTTAGGCGCGGTGGAATATCCAACGAGGAGGCGAACATGAGCAAGGATCTGATCCCGAAGGTGACTTTGGCCGGTTCAAGGCGGA
>JBKJYC010000162.1:0-3226 GCA_046715885.1 Usitatibacter sp. | reverse complement strand
TGCGTGAAACCCCGCTTTACCTGCGCCTGAACCCCGCCGACGACGTCGTCATCGCGTGCCGCGAGCTGGAAACCGGCACCAACCTGCTGAAGGAAGGCGTCGTGGTGAAGGAAAGGATTCCCGCGGGCCACAAGGTCGCCACGCGGGCGATCGCCGTGAACGACCCGGTGCGCCGCTACAGCCAGATCATCGGCTTCGCGACGCGGCCCATCGCCCCGGGCCGGCACGTCCACGTGCACAACCTGGAAGTGCGCGATTTCGCGCGCGACTACGCTTTCGGCGAGGTTTACAGGCCCACCGACTTCGCGCGCGAGCCCGCCACTATCCAGGGCATCGTCCGGCCCGACGGGCGCGTGGCGACGCGCAACTACATCGGCATCCTCTCGACGGTGAACTGCTCCGCGACAGTGGCGAAGTACGTGGCGGAGCACTTCCGGGGCGATGCGCTGAAGGACTTTCCCAACGTCGACGGCGTGGTCCCCCTGGTCCACACCACGGGCTGCGGCATGGGCTCCGAAGGCGAGGGCATGGACATCCTTCGGCGCACGCTCGCGGGATATGCGCGCCACGCGAACTTCTCGGGCGTGCTGATCATCGGGCTCGGCTGCGAAGGCAACCAGATGGACGCGCTCTTCTTCGCCCAGGGCCTGGAGGAAGGGCCCCTGCTCCAGGCGATGACGATCCAGGATTCTGGCGGCACGCAGAAGGCGGTGGCGGAGGGCGTGCGGCGCATCAAGGAGATGCTCGCGCATGCCAACGAGGTGAAGCGCGAGACCGTGCCCGCGAGCCACATCGTGGTCGGCCTGCAATGCGGGGGTTCGGACGGCTACTCCGGCATCACGGCCAATCCCGCGCTCGGCGCGGCGGTGGACCTGCTCGTGAAGCATGGCGGCACGGCGATTCTCTCGGAGACGCCCGAGATCTACGGCGCCGAGCACCTCCTCACGCGCCGCGCTTCGAGCCGTGCGGTGGGCGAGAGGATCGTCGAGCGCATCAAGTGGTGGGAGGAGTACACCGCGCGCAACAAGGGCGAGATGAACAACAACCCCTCGCCCGGCAACAAGGCGGGCGGCCTCACGACCATCCTCGAGAAGTCCCTCGGCGCGGTCGCGAAGGGCGGGACCACGGGGCTGATGGGCGTCTTCGAGTACGCCGAGCCGGTGACCGCGAAGGGGTTCGTGTTCATGGACACGCCGGGCTACGACCCGGTGTCGGCGACCGGACAGGTGGCGGGCGGCGCGAACCTGATCTGCTTCACGACGGGCCGGGGCTCGGTGTACGGCTGCAAGCCCTCGCCGTCGCTCAAGATCGCGACCAACACCACCATGTACCAACGCATGGCCGACGACATGGACATCAACTGCGGCGAGATCCTCGATGGCTCGCTCACGGTCGAGGAAGCCGGCGAGCGCATTTTCAAGCTGATGCTGGAAACGGCATCGGGCAGGCCCAGCAAGAGCGAGATGCACGGGTTCGGCGCGGACGAGTTCGTTCCGTGGCAGCTCGGGGCGGTTATGTAAGGCGAACAAAGGCAAGGAAACACGGGGAACACGGAGAACACTGAAAAGCTCGGAGGAGAAAATGATGCGATTCGCAAAGGTGGTTCTGGGTGCGGTGGTCGCGGCGCTGGGCAGCGTGGGCGCGATGGCGCAGACGAAACTGAAGTTTGCACATGTGTACGAGACGAGCGAGCCGTACCACACGGCCGCCGTTTGGGCGGCGGGGGAGATCGGCAAGCGCACCAACAACCGCTACGTGGTGGAAGTCTTTCCGGCGTCCTCGCTGGGCAAGGAGACCGACATCAACCAGGGGTTGACCTTGGGAACCGTGGACATCATCTACACCGGCCAGCTCTTCGCCGGCCGCACGCATGGGCCGCTCGCCATCGGCGGTGCGCCCTTCATGTTCCGCGACTTCGCGCACTGGAAGACGTATTCCACCAGCCCGTTCTTCGCCGAGCTCGCCGAGGGCTATCGCCAGAAGAGCAACGGCAACAAGGTGGTCGCGATCACGTACTACGGCGAGCGCCACGTGACCTCGAACAAGCCGATCAACAAGCCCGAGGACATGAAGGGGCTGAAGATTCGCGTACCGGACGCGCCGCTCTACACGATGTTCCCGCGCGCGGTGGGTGCCAACCCCACGCCGATCGCGTTCGCCGAGGTCTATCTGGCGCTGCAGAACGGCACGGTGGACGCGCAGGAGAACCCCTTGCCCACCATCGATGCGAAGAAGTTCTATGAAGTGCAGAAGTTCGTGGTGCTGACCGGCCACATCACCGATGCGCTTCTCACGATCGTGGGCGGGCCCACGTGGAACAAGCTCTCCGAGGCCGACAAGAAGATCTTCGAAGCCGTGCTGAGCGAAGGCGCCGCCAAGGCCACCGCCGAGATCGTGGAGATCGAGAAGAAGCTGGGCGCCGAGTTCGAGAAGCGCGGCAAGACGGTCGTGAAGGTGAACCGCGGACCGTTCCGGGAAGCCACGATGAAGCTGCACAACGGCCCGGATGCCACGTGGGACAAGGCCGTGTACGACAAGCTGCAGGCGCTCAAGTAGCGCTTCGCAGGTAAAATCCCGGCCATGCATACCCCGGGACACTCACGACGCGACCGCGGTTTCACCCTGGTCGAAATCGCGGTCGTGATCGTGATTCTTGCGCTGCTGCTCACGATGCTCCTCGGGATCTCCTCGTCGTTGATCGCACAGCAGCGGCGGGACTCGACGCGCGTGCGCATGGTGTCGGTCGAGACGGCCCTGGCGCTCCACGTTTCGCAGCACCAGCGCTTACCGTGCCCCGCCGATGGCTCCGTTCCCTCGAGCGGTCTGAATGCCGGCGTCGAGGTAAAGGTTGGGACGAGTCCCAACTTCGAGTGCCACCTGGGGGGCGGGACCAACAGCCAGACCGGAGGAGTCGTGCCGTGGCGGACCCTCGGCCTCGCCGAGCCGGACGTGACGGACGGCTGGGGCAATCGCCTGACCTACCGCGTAGCCCCGGAGTTCGTCCGTCTCGGCTCCATGAACTTCGCGAATTGCGATCCGGCGGGCGGCACCAATCCCAGGGATGTGCTCGGGACCAATGGATACTGCGGATCGGCAACCTGCACCACGGCAACGCTTTCGGCCTGCGTGAAGCCATGGGCGGTCGTCGTCGACGCCGGGCTCAGGGTGCAGAACGTCGCCCAGACGGTGGATCTCATGAGTCCGAGTGCCGGCACCGGAGCGGCGT
>JBKJYC010000161.1:0-3479 GCA_046715885.1 Usitatibacter sp. | reverse complement strand
GCCGCGACCAGGCCGCGCATTCCCGAAATCGCCTCGCGGTCGAAGAGCCATTGCACGTGACCGCCGGCGAGGCCCACCATCGGAAAGGGCAGGCGCACGGGCACCTCGTATTGGAGGTAGACGGTGGTGATCGGCTGGTGGGCGAGGTCCTGCAGGCGCGCGCAGAGCTGGTCCAGGCTCGGGACCGGCT
Organism: Usitatibacter sp.; assembly: GCA_046715885.1. GTDB lineage: Bacteria > Pseudomonadota > Gammaproteobacteria > Burkholderiales > Usitatibacteraceae > Usitatibacter. The sequence continues at coordinate 3,289 of JBKJYC010000161.1, read as the reverse complement.
CCAGCAGCGCCGGCACCTGGAAGGGCGCGACGGCGCAGACGACGGCGTCGAACGGCCGCGGTCCCGCGGGAGTGCGCACGTTCCAGCGGCCCGCCACGCGTGCGACGGAAAGCGCGCGCACGCCGAGCGCGATCTCCGTGCCGCGCTCGCCCAGCCACGCCAGCGCGGCATCGGGAAACAGGGCCGACAGATCGACCGCCGGAATCAGGAGGTCGGAATCCTCGCGGTCGCGAAACAGGGCATCGCGCAGCACGTTGGCGAAGACCTGCGCGTCGGCCATGGAAGGCGGCGTGTTGAGCGCGGCGATGCACAATGGCTCCCACAGGAGCTCGCGCACGGCGGCGGGCTGCGCGTTGCCCTCGAGGAGCGCGGCCACGGTGGTGTCCGCCGCAACGTGGAAGCGCGCGCGCCGCAGGCGCCAGGCGAGGCGCATGGCGGCGAAGCGATCCGGCCACGAGAGTCCGCGGGCTAGTGCGAGGGCGGCAAGCAGGTTGAGCGGCGCCGGCAGCCGTGGCGCCGACAGGTCGAGCCGCCCCGGGATGCGCAGCGTCAGCGGCCGCCGCAGGATCGACGAGTCGGGGACGCCCACCTCCTTCATGAGCGCCAACGTGTCGCGATAGGCACCGAGAAGCAGGTGCTGGCCGTTGTCCAGCAGCGAGCCGCGATACTCGACGCGGCGCGCGCGCCCGCCGGCGGTGCGGTTGGCCTCGAACACCGTCACCGCCCAGCCTTCGCGCACCAGTGCCACGGCGGCGGCGAGTCCCGCGTAGCCAGCCCCCACGATCGCGACGCGCTTCGCACCGCGCGCCGGACCGCGCGCGTCCGCACCCGCGGTCACGCCGACACCCAGGTCTTCCACGCGATCCACAGCTTGCGCAGCGGCGTGAGCGCCACGCGACGCTCCAGGACGTCGAAGCCGTCGCGGCGAATCTCGCGCAGCAGCGTGCGGTAGATCGCAGCCATGATGAGCCCGGCGCGCTGGTCGCGCCGGTCCTCGGGCGCGAGCTTGGCGAACGCCGCTTCGTAGTAGGACTCCGCTCGATCCGCCTGGAAAGCCATCAGCGTCCGGAACGCCTCGCCGCCGCGCCGGGCGAGCACGTCCTCGGGCGCCAGGCCGTGGCTCGCGAGTTCGTCGATCGGCAGGTACACGCGGCCGCGGCGGGCATCCTCGCCGACATCGCGAATGATGTTGGTGAGCTGGAAGGCGATGCCGAGCGATTCCGCGTACTCGAGGGTCGAGGCATCGCGGTACCCGAAGATCGACGCCGAGAGCTGCCCGACGACGCCGGCAACGCGGTGGCAATACAGCCTGAGCGCCTCGAAGTCGGCGTAGCGGCGGTGCGAGAGGTCCATCTCCATGCCGTCGACGATCTCGTTCATGCGCGCCGCGTCGAGCCGGTACGTCGAGATGAACGGCGCCAGCGCCTTCGTCACCGGATGCTGGGCCTGGCCCGAGAAGAGGTTCGCGATCTCGGTGCGCCACCAGGCGAGCTTGATACGCGCGACACCGGGATCGTCGACCTCGTCGACGACGTCGTCGACCTCGCGGCAGAACGCATACAGCGCCGTGATGGCCCGCCGGCGCTCCGCAGGCAGGAACAGGAAGCTGTAGTAGAAGCTCGAGCCGCTCTGCGCGGCCTTGTGCTGGCAGTATTCGTCGGGGGTCATCTAGAGGCGCGCGATCGAGCGCGCGAGGATTCGCACCCAATCCCCCTTGCCGAGGACCGGACGGTGCCGGAACACATCGCCCTGCACGGCCTCGATTTTATCGAGAATCGCGCCGCCGCCCGCGACGACCGCGCGGATCTCGAGGCCCAGGCGCCCGGGCAGCGCACGGCCCAGGGGCGCGCCGGAGCGCAACAGCGCGCGCGCGCGTTCGCACTCGAACTCCATCAGCGCGGTCCACGAGGCGCCCACGCGCTGCTCGGCAATCGTCGCTTCCGAGACTCCGAACGTGGCCAAGTCATCCTGCGGGATGTAGACGCGGCCCTTGGCCCAGTCGAGCGCCACGTCCTGCCAGAAATTGATGAGTTGCAGGCTGGTGCAGATGGCGTCGGAGTGGCGCAGGCTCGCCGCGTCGGTGCGCCCGAAGAGATGCAGAAGCAGCCGGCCGATGGGATTGGCCGAGCACCGGCAATACGCCGTGAGCTCCGCGAAATCCGCGTAGCGCTTCTTCACCACGTCCTGCGCGAAGGCATCGAGGAGGTCGCGGAAGAGCGGCACCGGCAGCCCGTGCCGTTCAATCGCAATGCCCGCGCGGTGGAACGGCTCGCTCTCGGGGATCCTGCCGGCTTCGATCGCATCGAGGGCACTCGCATACGCGGCGAGCCCCGCCAGACGCACGGCGTCGGACGCATCGCCCTCGTCGGCGATGTCATCCGCCCCGCGCGCGAAGGCATAGATGGCCTCGATCGGGGGGCGAACCCGGGCCGGCAGGAGCAGCGAGGCAACGGGGAAATTCTCGTAGTGGTCGACAGGCAAGGGTCTCAGGAAGCTTTTGAATTTCCTCGATTATATCCGCCGAAGGGGGCGTGCCCGGGGCGCCCGGCGCCCCCCTGTTTGCGGTATAATTCCGCGACCGCGAAAGTGGCGGAATTGGTAGACGCACTGGATTTAGGTTCCAGCGCCGAAAGGCATGTGGGTTCGAGTCCCTCCTTTCGCACCAGGTCACTTCCCCGGGGCATCCCGGCCGCCCCTCGCGAAGGCTTGAGGGAGATCACAAGGAAAACCATATGCAGCAGGCAGTCCAGAACACGCCCAGCCCGCTGGAGCGCAACCTCACGGTGTCCGTGCCGCTCTCGGAGATCGAGAAGGAGATCGAGGCGCGCCTGAAGAAGCTCGCGCGCACCGTGCGCATGGAGGGCTTCCGCCCCGGCAAGGTCCCGCTGAAGATGGTCGAGCGCCATTACGGCTACCAGGTCCGCAGCGAGGTGGTGAGCGATTCGGTGCAGCGCTCGTTCGTCGACGCGGTGAGGAGCCAGAACTTCCGCGTGGCCGGCCTGCCGCGGTTCCAGCCCGTGCCCGCGCCGCAGGGCGCCACGCCGACCAACATCGAGTTCACCGCGACCTTCGAGGTCTACCAGGAAGTGAACATGGGCGACCTCGGCGCCTCGAAGGTGGCGCGCCCCGTGGTCGACATCGCCGATGCGAACGTCGAGAAGACCGTGGAGACGCTTCGCAAGCAGCGCGCGAAGTACGAGAACGTCGATCGCCCCGCGACGAACGGCGACCTTGTGAACATCGATTTCCGCGGCACCATCGACGGCGCGCCCTTCGAGGGCAACGAGGC
>JBKJYC010000160.1:0-7553 GCA_046715885.1 Usitatibacter sp. | reverse complement strand
GCACCGCCCGTTCGAAGTGCTCGGGATCTCGGTGCTCACCATCCTGCTGCTGGGCATCCCCTTCGCGGTGCTGATGCCGCGCATGAGCGCCCTGGTCGGCACCGGCGTGATGGCGCTGCTGATCGTCGCGGTGATCGCGTTCAACTTCTACGAGTGGAAGGCCAACAACTACGTGCTGCCGCTGGCGCCACCCCTGATGATGCTGCTGCTGCTGTATTTCATCAACATGGCGTGGGGCTTCTTCGCCGAAGCGCGCTCGCGCCGGCTGATCACGGGCCTTTTCGGCACCTACGTGCCCAAAGAGCTGGTGGCCGAGATGTCGAAGAATCCCGAGGAATACTCGATGCGCGGCGAGACGCGCGAGATGACGGTGCTCTTCTCCGACGTGCGCGACTTCACGTCGATCTCCGAGGGCCTCACCGCCGAGCAGCTGAAGGACATGATGAATGCCTACCTCACGTCCATGACGGAGGAGGTGCAGCAGCACCGCGGCACGATCGACAAGTACATCGGGGACGCCATCATGGCCTTCTGGGGCGCACCGCTGCCCGACGACGAGCATGCCAAGCACGCCCTGGAAACGGCGATGGCGATGCAAAAGCGCATCCGCGACCTGGACGAGGACTTCGTGAGGAAGGGCTGGCCGATGCTCAATATCGGAGTCGGCCTCAACTGCGGCCCGATGAACGTGGGCGACATGGGCTCGCGGTTCCGCCGCGCCTACACGGTGCTGGGCGACGCGGTGAACCTGGCCTCGCGCCTCGAGGGCCTCACCAAGGAGTATGGCGTCAAGATCCTGGTGTCGGGCGCCATCGTGAACTCGGTGCCCGGCTACACCTACCGCGAGATCGACAAGGTGCGGGTCAAGGGCAAGAACGAGGGCGTGGCGATCTTCGAGCCGGTCGGCAAGCATGGCGAGGTAGGCGACACCACGCTGCAGGAAGTCGAGAAGTGGAACAAGGCGCTGGAGCTCTACCGCAAGCAGCGCTTCGAGGAGGCGAAGGACATCATCAAGACCCTCGCCTACGCCAACCCGGAAGTGAAGCTCTACAAGATCTACCTCGAGCGCATCATCCACTTTCGCACCAGCCCGCCGGCACCCGAGTGGAACGGCGTGTTCACGTTCACCACGAAGTGACGGCTGCCGACTACGTCTTCGCCGAGGCGATTCCCGCCCCGGGCGAGTCGATCGAGGTGGTACCCGGGATCCGCTGGATCCGCATGCCGCTGCCCTTCGCGCTCGACCACATCAACCTGTGGCTGCTCGAGGACGGCGACGGCTGGACGCTGGTGGACACCGGCTTCGGCGTCGAGGCCACGTGGAGGCTCTGGGAGCAGCATTTCGCGGGCACGATGCAGGGTCGGCCGGTGAAGAACGTGGTGGTCACGCACTACCACCCGGACCACTTGGGAAGCGCGGCATGGCTGGTGGGCCGCACCGGGGCGCCGTTTTGGATGACCTCCGGCGAGTTCCTCTCCGGGCACGCGGCGCACGACGACACGGCGGGGTTCGACCGCCCGACGGGCATCGAATTCTTTCGCCGCAACGGGTTGGACACTTCGGGATTCCCCGAGAAGATGCGCACCGGCAACGGCTACCGCCGCGGCGTGCCAGAGATCCCGAAGCAGTATCGCCGCATGATGCACGGCGACAAGCTCTCGATCGGCGGGCGCGACTGGGAGGTGATCACCGTCTTCGGCCATGCCCCGGAGCACGCGGCGCTCTACTGCGAAGCCGCCAACGTGCTGATCTCGGGCGACCAGGTGCTGCCGCGCATCACCACCAACGTCGGCGTCTGGGGAAACCAGCCGGAGGGCAATCCCCTGGCGCTCTTCCTGGATTCGCTCGGGCGCTTCGGTCACCTGCGCGACGACGTGCTGGTGCTGCCCTCGCATGATCGGGTGTTCCGGGGTCTCCACGGGCGGATCGCGGAGCTGCACGAGCACCACGCGGAGCGCCTCGCGCGCCTCGCCGATGCGTGCGCCCGGCCGGTGACGGCGCACGAGATGATCCCCGTTCTCTTCAAGCGCGCGCTCGACGACTTCCAGCTCATGTTCGCCATGGGCGAGGCGATCGCGCACCTGCATTTTTTGAAGGACAAGGGAGTCGTGCGGCGGACCGAGGACGAGGCTGGCGTGCGGAGGTTCGTGAAGTAAGGCACTAGGCACGAGAAGAAGCGGTTTTCTCTCGCGCCTCGTGCCTCGCGCCTCGTTGCCTTTTCAGGCGAGCGACTTCATCGCCCTCTCCAGCCCCGCGACGGTGACCGGGTACATGCGCCCGTCCAGGATGCCGCGGATGTTCTGCGTGGAAGTGGTCCACCCCCAGTGGTCTTCGGCAACGGGATTGAGCCACGCCGCCCGGGGCCAGGCGCGCAGCAGGCGCTCCAGCCACGTCCGGCCGGGCTCGTCGTTCCAAAGCTCGACGCTGCCCCCCGCCTGCTCCAGCTCGTAGGGACTCATCGCGGCGTCGCCCACCAGGATCAGCTTGTAGTCGTGGCCGTACTTGCGCATCACCTCGACAGTAGGAATTCGATCCTGGCGGCGGCGGTTGTCCTTCCACACGCTCTCGTAAACGCAGTTGTGGAAATAGAACTGCTCCAGGTTCTTGAACTCGCTCTTGGCCGCGGAAAAGAGCTCGGCCACCACCTTCACGTGGTCGTCCATGGTCCCGCCGACGTCCAGGAACAGCAGCACCTTCACCGCGTTGTGCAACTTGGGGACCATCCTGATATCGAGCCAGCCGGCGTTGCGCGCAGTGCAGCGGATGGTGTCCGGGAGGTCGAGCACCTCGGGCGCGCCGTCGCGAGCGAAGCGTCGCAGGCGCCGCAGCGCCATCTTGGCATTGCGCACGCCCAGCTCGCGGTCGCTGTCGTAGTCGCGGAATTCGCGCTTGTCCCACACCTTCACGGCGCGGCGGTTGCGCGATCCCTCCTGGCCGATGCGGATGCCCTCGGGGTTGAATCCATGGGCACCGAACGGCGACGTGCCCGCGGTGCCGATCCATTTCGAGCCGCCCTGGTGGCGCGCCTTCTGCTCGTCCAGGCGCGCCTTGAGCGCTTCCAGCAGCTTCTCCCAGCCGCCCAGCGACTCGATCTTCGCCTTCTCCTCTTCCGTGAGCCAGCGCTCGGCGATCTTTTTCAGCCACTCGGCCGGGATGTCGCGCACGATCGCGTCCGGAATCGACTGCACGCCCTTGAAGTACGCCGCGAACGCGAGATCGAAGCGGTCGAAGTACGCCTCGTCCTTCACCATGCAGGCGCGCGAGAGCGTGTAGAAATCGTCCACGCTCCCGTAGATCACGCCTTTGTCGAGCGCCTCCAGCAGCGTGAGATGCTCCTTCACGCTCACCGGCACGCCCGCCCCGCGGACGGCGAAGAAGAAGTCGAACAGCACTACTGCGGGCGGGCCGACGCGAGCCAGGCGTTGAGTCGCTCGAGCCCGGAGCTCCAGTAGGCCTTCTGGGCGGCCACGGCCTCGGCGTCGGAGAGCTTCGAGTGCTCGATCTGGACCAGGCTCTTGCCCGGGCCCTTCGCGTAGAAGTTCACGTCGACGTTCGAATTGCCCAACGTCCACGTGATCCGCAGGGACTTGCCGTCGGTGGACCTGCGGATCTGCAGCGGCGCGCCCGGGAGCCACATCTCGCGCAGCGCCGGGTCGCTCCAGGCGCTGAAGAGCCGCTCCATATTGGACTGGATGGTCTTGGAAGCGCTGGCCGAGTAGCCGTCCGCCTTCTGGTGCACGTCGCGCAGCCCGCGCGCCTGCTCGTATCCGACGGTGACCATCTGCGACCACCAGCCCGGCACGCCGAACTTGTCATAGACCATCCCGGCAATCTGCTTGTGCGGCATCTTCATGGCGCCGGCCTGGTCCAGAACCTTCAGCCAGTCATCCCACGCCTTGCCGGTGGCCTTCATCACGGCCTCGCTGCCCACGCCGGCCAGCTTCATCGCCTCGTCCGGAGTCGCCGGCATCGTGACCGTCGGCGCAGCCTTGCGCGCCGGAGCCTTCCTCGGCGCGGCTTTCCTCGGAGCGACTTTCCGCGGCGCGACCTTCTTCACCGTCGTGCGTTTCGCGACCGGCTTCTTCGCCGCTGTCTTCCTGACCGTGGATCTCTTCGTGGCTCTACGAGTTGCCATGACGCCCTCCTCGGCTATGGTTTATGGGGAAAGCTAGCGCCCGCGACGCTGCAGGAAAAGCAACTGCTCGAACAGGTGCACATCCTGCTCGTTCTTCACCAGCGCGCCGTAGAGCGGTGGAATGGCCGCCTGGTGCCCTTCGCTTCGCAGCGCCTCGGGCGGAATGTCCTCCGCCAGCAGCAGCTTCAGCCAATCGAGCAACTCCGAGGTGGAGGGCTTCTTCTTGAGGCCCGGCATCTCGCGGATCTCGAAGAACACCTCCATCGCCGCCTGCAACAGGCGCTTCTTGATGCCGGGAAAATGCACGTCGACAATGGCCTGCATCGTCTCCGGGTCGGGGAAGCGGATGTAATGGAAGAAGCAGCGGCGCAGGAACGCGTCGGGTAGTTCCTTCTCGTTGTTGGAAGTGATGAAGATGATCGGCCGATGGCGCGCCTGGATTGTCTGGCGCGTCTCGTACACGTGGAACTCCATCCGGTCCAGCTCGCGCAGCAGGTCGTTGGGGAATTCGATGTCCGCCTTGTCGATCTCGTCGACCAGCACCACGGACTGCTCCGGCGACTCGAACGCCTGCCAGAGGACGCCCTTCACGATGTAGTTCGCGATGTCCGCGACCTTGGATTCGCCCAGCTGCGAGTCGCGCAGGCGCGAGACCGCGTCGTATTCGTAGAGGCCCTGCTGGGCCTTGGTGGTCGACTTGATGTGCCACTGGTAAAGCGGCTTACCCAGCGCTCGCGCCACCTCCTCGGCCAGCAGCGTCTTGCCGGTGCCGGGCTCGCCTTTGATCAGGAGCGGCCGCTGCAGGGTGATGGCGGCGTTGACCGCGATCTTGAGGTCGTCGTCGGCGACGTAGGTGTCGGTGCCCTGGAATTTCATGTTCCGATTTTAACCCCGCGCCGATGCCGGGACGTTACTACCCGTACCCAACCCAACGAGGCTACCCGTGAAATCCTTCCATCGCCCCCTGGCGCTCGCCGTCGTGGCTGCCTTCCCCGCCCTCCCCGCCCTCGCCGCCGGGCAGACCGCCATCACCATATACTCCAGCGCCCAGCCCGGCACGCTCAACGCCCAGGCCTTCCGCGGTGGAGGCGAAGGCGCGGCGGTTCCCGGCTATGCGCTGGTCCGTGAGGAGCGGGCGTTCGCCCTCAAGGCGGGTCGCAACGTGATCCGCGTGAGCGACGTGCCCGCGTTGATCGATCCCATCACCGTTTCCTTCGCCTCGCTCACCGACCCGAAGGGGACGAGCGTCGTAGAGCAGAGCTTCGAGTTCGACCTCACCAGCACGCAGAAGCTGCTCTCGCGCTACCTCGACCGCGAGGTGACGATCGAGCAGCCGCGCGGCCAGTCGGTCGAATCCTTCACCGGCACCCTCATCGGCACGCAGGGCGGCATCACGCTTCGCAATCCCGACGGCAGCGTGCGCGTGATCACGAGCTATGCGGGCGTGCGCCTGCCGGGCCTGCCCGGCGGCCTCATCAGCAAGCCGACGCTGGTCTGGGACGTGGCCGCGGCCACCGCGGCGGCGCACCAGGCGCGCTTCGCCTACCAGACCGGCGGCATGACCTGGTGGACCGACTACAACCTCACCTACTCGGAGCCGCGACCCGGGAGCTGCCGAGTGGACGTGGGCGCGTGGGTCACGATCGTGAATCAATCCGGTGCTTCGTATGCCGACGCGAAGCTGAAACTGATCGCCGGCGATGTCCAGCGCGCGCAGCCTGTCGGCCGCGCCTATGCCCAGAGCGCACCCGCCGTGCTGGAGTCGCGCGCGATGAAGGACGAGGGCTTCAAGGAGAAGGCCTTCTTCGAGTACCACCTCTACACCCTCGGGCGGCCCGCGTCGCTGGCGCAGAATTCCACCAAGCAGATCGAGCTCTTCCCGACGGCCGCTGGCGTGGGTTGCGAGAAGAAGCTCGTCTATTACGGCCAGGGCTTCGCCTACCCCTACTACGGCTCGCCCATGATCGACCGCGCCTACGGGACGCCGTCCAACAAGAAGGTGGACGTCTACCTGCGCTTGAAGAACGCGCAGGCCAATGGCCTGGGCCTGCCCCTGCCCGCGGGGAAAATCCGCGTCTCGAAGAGGGACGAATCCGATAACAGCCTGGAGTTCATCGGCGAGGATCTGATCGACCATACGGCGCGTGAGGAGACGGTGCAGATCAAGCTCGGCAGCGCATTCGACGTGGTCGGCGAGCGCAAGCAGATGGATTTCCGCATCGACACGAACGCCAGGTGGATCGAGGAGGACATCGAGGTCCGGGTGCGCAACCAGAAGCCCGGCGAGGCGGTGCAGGTGCTCGTGAAGGAGAACCTGTACCGATGGAGCAGCTGGACGATCCAGCGCAAGACCCACGAGTTCACGAAGGAGGACGCGCGCACCATCCACTTTCCGGTTCGCATCCCCGCGAAGGGCGAAGCCGTCGTACGCTATACGGTGCGCTATACGTGGTGACCCCCGCCGGAGACGTCCTGCCGGAGTGGGCTGCGACCCCTGCATCTACGACCTATACTTCGAGGAGTTGGAGCGCTACGAGCGCGCGCGGAAGGCCTGGGAAGAGCTCCACCCTCCCGCAGCATCCACGACCGGCTCGCCTGCGTAGACTTCGAATGCCTGCCACGATCTGCTCCAGACTCCTCGGCGCCGCCTTCCTGGTGGCAGCGCTGGCCGCCTGCTCCGCCACCTCCATCCTCAACCTCCTCTCGCCCACGGCCGACCTCGACATCCGGCGCGACGTCCCCTACGGAGCGCACGCGCGCCAGAAGCTCGACATCTATCGGCCGCGCGAGCAAGCAGGAGATCGGCCCGTGGTCGTGTTCTTCTACGGCGGCTCCTGGGACTCGGGCGCCCGCGATGGCTACCTCTTCGTTGGCGAGGCCCTCGCCTCGCGCGGGTTCGTGGCCGTCGTGCCCGATTACCGTCTTCATCCCGAGGTGGTGTTCCCCGGGTTCGTGGAGGATGCAGCTGCGGCGGTTGCGTGGGCGAAGCGCAATGCCAGGGACTTCGGCGGCGATTCCTCGCGCATCTTCGTCATGGGTCATTCGGCGGGCGCCCACATCGCGGCGATGGTCGCGCTCGACGGCCGTTACCTTGCGAAGGAGGGCCTCGCGCCTTCGGCGCTCTCGGGTTTCATCGGCCTGGCAGGGCCCTACGATTTCCTGCCGCTCAAGACCGAGACCTTGAGGCGCATCTTCGCGCCCGAGGAGACGATCGCGCGCACCCAGCCGATCACCTTCGTGAGCGCGTCCGCGCCCCCGGCGCTGCTGGTCACCGGCGAAAACGATACGACGGTATCGCCGGGAAATTCCCAGCGGCTGGCGGCAAGGCTGCGCGAGAAGGGGGTAGCGGTGACGGAACTGAGCTATCCGTCGCTCACCCATTACACGATCGTGGGGAACCTCGCCGCCCCGTTGCGG
>JBKJYC010000159.1:0-12719 GCA_046715885.1 Usitatibacter sp. | reverse complement strand
GCAGCGTCGAATCTGAAGACGAGGCTGGACGCGCGCAATGTCCTGGCGACCTTCCAGTACGACGAGCTGAATCGCGTCACGCAGGCCGCCTACTGGGACGAGACGGTCAATTACACGCATGACTCCTGCGCGAACGGAAAGGGCCGGCTTTGCCAGGTGACGGACGGGACCGGTACCACCGTGTACGCCTACGACATTTTCGGGCGCGTGACGTCCAAGCAGCAGACGGTCGGGACGCTGGCGCACACGATGCGCTACCGTTACAACGCGGCGGGCCAGCTCGACCGCGTCACGACACCAAGCGGTCGGCAGGTAACGTACACATATGTCAACGTCCGCCCTGCGTCGGTCGCCATCGATGGAAAGACGGTGCTGGACAGCGTGGTCTACGAGCCGTTCGGGCCCAACGGGGGATGGCGGTGGGGTAACAGCATCGCAGGGAACGTGAACACCCATACGCGCGTTTTCGACATGGACTTCCGGCCCACTCGTGCAACGAGCGACCTTCCCGCGATTGGCCCACAACCGAGTTTCGACCGCAAGGCTACGTGGGATGACCTGGGCCGCGTGGCGACCATCGAGGATCTCGCAAACAGCGCGCTCAACGCGACCTACGGTTACGACGCCCTGGACCGCCTTTCGATGGCAAGCCAGGCGAGCGCGAACTGGAGCTTTCTCTACAACGGCACCGGCGACAGACTGTCTTCCACGGCGGGCGGCGCAACCACGACCTACGACTACTGGCCAGGCACGCACCGCCTCAGGACGTTGAGCGGCGCGCAAAGCAGGTCTCTTGGGTATGACCTCGCCGGCAACATGACCACCGACGGATCCACAACGTGGACCTATGGCGGCAAGAACAGGCCGACGCAAGCCGGAGCCACCACCTTCTCGATCAATGCGTTCGGCCAGCGGGTTCGAAAGGTCTCGTCATTTGGCGAGAAGCGGTTCGCTTACGACGAGTCGGGCCGTCTTTGGGGAGAGTACGACGGCAACGGCGCACTGCTGACTGAAACGATCTGGCTCGACGACATCCCCGTCGCGGTCCTGCGCTCCAACCCGGGAACCGTCACCGGTGACCAGGACAACGACAGCGTTCCCGACACGGTAGAAGCCGGCGAAGCTCTCAACTCCCTGATCAAGGACAACGACGTCTTCGGAAACGCACGGCTTTTTGCGATGCAGCAGTACCGCGATTTCCTGGGTCGCGAAGGAGACGCAGGCGGCATCCAGGCCCACACGAACGCGTTGAATGCCGGAACGTCGCGCGCCTTGGTCACGCAATCGTTCATCGGATCGGCCGAGTACCAGGGGACCGTCGGCACGATCATCAGGATGTACTTCGCGTTCTTCAATCGCATTCCCGACTACCCCGGGCTCATCGCCCACACAAACGCACTTCGCGGGGGCATGTCGTCCGCACAGATTGCGAACAACTTCGCGCTCTCGCAGGAATTCCTGCAGACGTATGGATCGCTCTCGAATAGCGACTATGTGGTGCTCGTGTACCAGAACGTCCTTGGCCGGACACCGTCACAGTCGGAAATCGACTTCCACGTCAATCGCCTCACCTCGGGAGTGACTCGCGGGGAGGTCATGCTGGGGTTCTCGGAGTCGACCGAGAACATAAACAACAAGGACACCGATGTCTTCCTCGTAGGGATGTATGCCGGCTCCCTTCGCCGCTGCCCCAGCACATCAGAGCTGACCTTCTACAAGACGGCCTTGGGGCAAGGGTATCCACGCATCGATGTGATCGCCGGTTTCATCTCCTCCTTCGAGTACCATGATCGCTTCCTGCCCACGACTTACTACGTCCATACGGACCATCTGCAAACTCCGCGGATGATCACCCGTGCGGCTGACAACGTCGTGGCCTGGCGATGGGACAATTCAGAGCCGTTTGGAAGCAATGCGGCGAACGAGAATCCGGCGGGCATGGGAGCGTTTGCCTTCAACCTCAGATTCCCGGGCCAGTACTACGATGCGGAGACGGGAACCCACTACAACTACTTCAGGGACTATGACCCCAGGATCGGGAGATACATCGAGTCAGATCCGTTGGGCATCGACGGTGGGCTGAATACTTATGCGTACGTCCGAAACGGGCCCCTTATGCTCACCGACCCGAAGGGACTGAAGCCGTGGGGTGCCTACAACTGGTGCGGCCCGGGCAATACCGGTCTGCCGCCGATCAATTGTGTGGATGCCGCTTGCCAAGCGCATGACAGTTGCTATGCAGCGTGCGGTCTGAGCGCGAACGACAGATGGTGGCCCCCCAGATTCGACAAGCCGCTTTGCGCGTTGAAGTGCGATTCGAAGCTCGCGAAAGAGGTGTTCAAGTGCTTCCCCCCAGTTTGCCCACTTCCGTTCTGAACTCATATGGGAAACATACTTCTCGGAGTTGGTCTTATCGCGGTTGGGCTGTTCGTGTTGATTCCGGTCGCGGTCAATCTTCCTGATTCGTGGGCAGGTGGCGTTTTGGCAATAGCGCTGCTTATTGTTGGTGGCATCGCGATTGGTCGCGGCATAGTCTCGAGTCGTAAGAAGCAGGGGCTTTGACCGCTCAGTCATGGGGCTTGCGAAGTGAAGCGGCAAGCCTCGTGTGTCTGGCGCCCGGGCCTGCCTCGGCGCGAGCAGCTAGCGTCGCCTAAGTCGGGGCTGAACAGGGCCTTCATCGTCGACAAGCCACGCGAGCTCTGGCGGGATGAAGGAGGCGAGGTCCTCCTCGAGGTCGATGCCGTACTGGATGGCGAGGAAGGCGATCTGCAGCCCGAAGAGGGCTCGTAGCCGCCCCAGTTCCATGGCCAGCGAGTACATTCCGCCGCCGTGCTCGCGGCGCCGGTCGAGGTACTCGCGGCAGCAGGCGCGCATGGCGCGCATCGCCGGCGCGGCCTTGGAGTCCTCGCCGAGGCGCTGCAATGCCGTGGTGAGCGTTTCTCGGATGCGAAGCACTGAGTCGGTCACCTCGTGATCGAGCTCATAGCGATCAACGACTTTCACGCGATGCATAGGCGCTTTCAATCCTAGAGAGCAAGGCGGCAATTACTTGGTTGGATGGCGGGCCCTTGGAGAGTTGCCTCGGCTAGCCCGCAAGCTACCCTTGCTCGATTAGTCTGGCAGCGGGGTGAATGTTTCCGCCTTCATCGCAATACCAGCAACGCATCTAGGAAGCCCCAACGATCACGTGGATCAGTGGCACCCGATGCCCGGCCGCCAGGCTACGCCATCCTGTGAGGTCGGCCCCCGACGGATGGGGGTTTGACTCGGGATGAGTGTGCCACTCGCCAAGATAGGCGACCGTATTTCCACTCTTTCTCCAGAGCCGCCGGATGATCTTCAAGTGCGAACGCGCTCTCCGAATGAACCCGTATCTAGCTCGCATATCGTCAGACTGCGGCCCAGTCACCTCGGTAATCTCGAAGTGCGGACCTCGACGCAATCCGACGAGCGTGCCACCGGCCTCGGTAGAGCTGGAGTCAAGCTGGGCGTGACCAGCGAGTTCACTTGCCTTTGCCTCTGGGATCAAGACAAGGGCAAGTGGGCTCGCTACCTTGAAAATCAGCGGCGGCACGCGGGACACGAAGCAAGGGGTTCTGGTGACGAGTCCTTGCGCGACTGCGTCGATACCTTATTCAGCCTATGACTGCGGAACCGCGCCCCGGGCGCGTTGATTGCCCAATCGCGCGCCGCATCGAGCGCCAGTCCGGCAGCTGCCGTCGCTGCGGAAACAGCGAACGGCATGTAGCTGCTGCAGTCGCCGGGATAGGTTCGTCCCGTATGTCGGTCATCCTCGACGAGTGGGAATCGGTCACGAATCGGGTGGGCTGTCGGACGAAGGTACTGGCATTCGAAGCACATGTGATCGAGAGAATCCACGAGAAGCGAGCGCACTGCATCTCCAGCACCTTCAATCCATACGTGAAGCACGGCGCTCCGCTGTTTCGCCTTGAGCCGTCCCACATTCTCCGCATTGAGAATGCTCGCGATGGCCGATGATCCCGATGCATCGATTACGAGATCGGCGTCGAACAAATCGCCCACTAGCGTGGCGTCGCTGTCAGATGCGACAACGTTCAGATACGGAAACTCAGAGAGGATGAGGTCCTTTACGGCGACTGCTTTGTTCCGGAAGAGAGAGGTGGTCCCGGAAATCTAGACAGCCTGCTAAGTGTAATTTCGGCCCGAATGGGCGGCGGCACCGCCCGATTTGTGGGAGTCGAGAATGGCAAAGCGGTCGAGAAGAAATCACGGGACGGAGTTCAAGGCGAAGGCGGCCTTGGCGGCGATCCGAGGCGACAAGACGATGGCGGAGCTGGCCACGCAGTTCGGTGTGCACGCACACCAGATCACCGAATGGAAGAAGCAGCTGCTTGAGCGCGCGGGAGAGGTCTTTGACAACCCCAGGCGCAAGGACGAGGCGCCGGTCGATTTGAAGGCGCTGCACGCCAAGATCGGGCAACTGGCGTTGGAGAACGATTTTTTAGAAGGAGCGCTCACCAAGGCGGGCATGCTGAGCGCAAAGAAATGATCGACCCGAAACACGACCTTCCGATCACGCGGCAGGCCGAGCTCCTGGGCATCTCCAGGGCCGTGGTCTACTACGTGCCGCGGCCGATTTCCGAGGCGGGTCTCGCGCTGCAGCGACGCATCGACGAGTTGCATCTCGAGCGCCCGTTCGCGGGCAGCCGCATGCTGTGCAGGTTCCTGCGTGCCGAGGGTCATGAGATCGGGCGCAAGCACGTGGCGACTCTCATGCGGCGCATGGGCATCGAAGCGCTCTACCGGAAAAAGTCCACCAGCCGGCGCGATCCCGATCACGAGATCCACCCCTACCTGCTGCGCAACCTGACGATTGAACGGCCCAATCACGTCTGGGCGCTCGACATCACGTACCTGCCGATGAAGCGGGGGTTCGTTTACCTCTGCGCGGTGATGGACTGGGCGAGCCGCAGGATCATGTCGTTTCGGCTCTCCAACACGCTTACCGCGGACTTCTGCGTAGAGGCGCTGGAAGAGGCGATCGCGCGACACGGCGCGCCCGAGATCGTGAACACCGACCAGGGCAGCCAGTTCACCGGCACGGAGTTCATCGGCACGCTCCGAAACAACGGCGTCGCGATCAGCATGGACGGCAAGGGATGCTGGCGAGACAACGTGTTCATCGAGCGCTTCTGGCGCACCATCAAGTACGAGGAGGTCTACCTGAGAGCCTACGAAACCGTGAGCGAGGCCCGCGAGTCGATCGCGCGCTATATCGCCTTCTACAACGGCCGCCGGGGACACACCTCGCTTCAGGATCGCACGCCCAACGCGGCATACTTCGGCCAAACGGAATTGAAAGCAGCAGCTTGAACGCTGGACAACCTGCCGGGATTGCACCTAAGAAACCCCTCAGGACTGTCTAAATTGGTGGGGCCACCTCTGAAGATGCGCGACTTCCCATTCGAACTTCGGTTGACCTATCGAGATCGCACTTCAGGTCACGAAGTACCACTCTATATAGCGATCAGCACGCCGTATTCGCCGCCCGACGCACTTGGTTCGATGATTGACGATGATGTCAGTTGGATGGCGTGCCGAGTTAGGATTCTGGAAGATGACCCGGAGGGCAGCGAGATTCCTGGAGCGAACTTGATCGAGGTGCTCGATCATGCTCTCGTTCACGTCAAGTCGTTTCTTCGGCAGCATCGTGAGACCGGGGAGCTCTACGACTTAGCTGGGAGGCATTTCGACCCCGATGCAGCGTCGCCCGTGTTTGAATCTAGGTTGGAACTCGAGCGAGCGAAACAGGAGCTTCGGAAGCGCGATCGGCAGTAGTCTGGGCCTCGAAGAGAAACCGCAACGCCCGCATCTGCGGGCGTTGTCTTTTAGGGCTTCGGCTTTCTCTCTGCTCTGTTGGTTTTCTTTTTGGGCAGCGGCGTGGTGGCGGGCCCGTCGTGCTCGACGGCGATGAGAGGTGGTCCCGCCACTTGGACAGGAATCGTGCCGTTGCTCGCACTTGTCAGCGAGGCGGGCGCGGAGCGTTACTGCGGCGGCCGTCATGCGATCGCTGGCGGTGGTGGCAAGTGTCGGAAGGGCTGGCGATGTCCGCCGCGATGATGTACGGGCTCATGACGCTCCACCTAGCTCTGTCGGGCTATTCCCACACGCCGGGCGGCAAAACAGCCGGTTCCATTTCCGTACGTCCGATAGGACTACGCCCCGCTGGCGCAGAAACTTCTGCTTATCGCAGGTAACCAAGGCAATTGGACAGGAGCCAGGGTGCACACAGACGCAGACCGGAATGCACGCGATCCTCCCATCGTCAGTTTCCTCGAGCGCGACATTCAGGAACTGATGCAACGATTCCCGAAGCTCACCAGGGCCGAGATCACCTACACGATGAACGACCTCGGACCCTCGCGCCAGACGGTCGAACGCGAGCTCGCGCGCCTCACCAGCCTCAAGACTCCTTCTCTCTAGGCCCCCGAAGTGGTGAGCATCTCGTACCACGAGCTTTTCGCAATCCTCGATCGCGAATTTCACCGCCTGCGTCCCGCGGAGTGTTTCAAGTGCCTGACGCCGCCGCCCCTGCGGCGTCCCTTTTCAGACTCGAGCTCGAGCAACTGGTATATAGCCACGGCGCCGGACTGCCCGCACACCTGTCATATCCTGCTCACAGCGATTGCCGAGCGGTTGCAGGCGGAGTACGCCTTGGAAGCCAGCCTGGCGGCGTAGCGACTCAGGCTGCGGCAGCAAGCGTGCTCGGGGAAGAAGGCGACTCGAGGCAGTATGTCCGGTGGAGCTCCTCCACAACCGTCTCCAGGACCCGCCAACATTGATACTCGCATCGCGCGGGCGAAGACACATCCCAATCACTGCATCTCGGATCGGGACTTCTGCGAACGATCGGTGGGGTGACACAGCGCATGCACTCGTGCGGCCGGCGCTTGTAGAACTCCCTGTCCACCAACTCGAAAAGCGCAACAAGTGTGAGAGGCGTGCGATCCATGTGGAGGCTCGAATGCTAGACGAGCAATTTTTTCATAGGACATGGCCTACAGAATATAGTCCGTTGGAGGCAACCATTTCCCCCACGAGCTGTGGCAGAAACGGTGACAAAACCGCCCTCCTCCCCTGGAGGCAAGCCCGCGCTAGCGGGCGAGCCCGTTCTCGCGCTCCTGCAGTTGCCGCCACTGGATCTTCCCGGTGGCCGAGCGCGGCAGCGCCTCGAGGAACTCCACGATGCGTGGCACTTTGTATGCGGCCATCTTCGTGTGCGCCCACGCGGTGATCTCCTCCCCCGTCACCAGCCCGCGCCGCGCGGGCTTCACCACCACCAGCGCCTTCACCGTCTCGCCGCGGTAGGTGTCCTTCGCGGAGATCACGCACGCCTCCTGCACGTCGGGGTGCCCATAGAGCAGCGCCTCCACCTCCGCGGGCCAGACCTTCAGGCCCGAGGCGTTGATCATCCGCTTCAGCCGGTCCACCAGGAAGAAATAGCCCTCCTCGTCCACGCGCCCCAGGTCGCCGGTGCGAAACCAGCGCCTGCCGTCGCGTTCGAAGAACGCTTCCTCCGTGGCCTTCGGGTTGTTCCAGTAGCCGAGGAAGATCTGCGGGCCCGAGGAGACGATCTCGCCTACCTCGCCCACCGGCAGCTCCTCGAGCGTGGCGGGGTCCACGATGCGCGAGTCGGTGTCGCAGATCGGGATGCCGAGGCATTGCTCCTTCGGCCGGTCCGGCGGGTTCACGTGCGTGGGTGCCATCGTCTCGGTGAGGCCGTAGCCCTCGACGAACGAGATGCCGCAGAGCTCCTTCAGCTTGGTGGCCACCGCCTCGGGCATTGCCGCCCCGCCGCCGCTCATGCGCTGCAGGCAGGAGAGGTCCCAGCTCGCGGCGTTGGGGCTGGCGAGGAGATCGACCACCATCGTCGGGATCAGCGTCCACGCGGTGACGTTGTAGCGCGCGATGAGCGGTCCGGCCACCTCGCGGTCCCAGCGCGGCAGCAGGATCACGGTGCCGCCGTTGAAGATCGGCGTGTTCATGCTGTCCTGCATGCCGGTCACGTGGAAATAGGGCAACACGCCGAGGTACGTCACCTCGTGCGAGATCTTGAACCACTCGCTGCTGATGACGGCGGTGCTCATCACCGTGCGGTGCGAATGCATGCAGCCCTTGGGCTGGCCCGTGGTGCCCGACGTATAGGGCATCACGGCGAGGTCGTCCGGCTTCGCGGTGTGGGGTCCGGGCGCGAGGCGCTGCGCGATCGCATCGGACCAGAGCGTGACGTTGGGTCCGCTGATTGCCTGGCGCGCGAGCTTGAAGGCATCCGGCACTTTCAGGTCCGTAGGTTCGGGCAGGTAGTCCACGTAGGCCGCCACGATGGCGTGCGCGAGCGTTCCGTCCGTGGCGAGCGGGCCCGCCTGGGGCCACAGCTCCTGGGCCACCACGGCCACCTTCGCGCCGCAGTCCTTCACGTAATGACGCAGCTCCTCGTTGAGATTCATCGGGTTGATCGGCACCACCACGGCGTCGGCTCGCAGGATCGCGTAGTACGCGATCACGAACTGCAGGCTGTTCTGCGAGAAGAGCAGCACGCGGTCGCCCTTGGCGACATGGCAGCGCTGCTGGAGGAAGCCGGCGAGCGCCTCGGCCTCGGCCTTGAGGCGCGCGTAGCTCACCGCGTTGTCGTAGCAGATGAACGCGGACTTGTCGGGATAGCGCGTGGCGCTCGCCTCCAGGTTGTACCAGAGGCTCGTCTGCGGAAGGCCGAGGCTCTTCGGCACCTCGTCCGGCCAGACGCCGTGGTGCCGCAGCGCGGCCTCAGCCATGGCGCGCGAGCTCCAGCCGGCCGATCTGGTTGCGGTGCACCTCGTCGGGACCGTCGGCGAGGCGCAGCGTCCGCGCCTTCGCGTACATCGAGGCCAGCGGGAAGTCCTCCGAGACGCCGG
Organism: Usitatibacter sp.; assembly: GCA_046715885.1. Lineage (GTDB taxonomy): Bacteria > Pseudomonadota > Gammaproteobacteria > Burkholderiales > Usitatibacteraceae > Usitatibacter. The sequence continues at coordinate 3,786 of JBKJYC010000159.1, read as the reverse complement.
CCGCGCCGTGCGCCTGGATCGCCCAGTCGATCACCTGCAGCGCCATGTTCGGGGCCGCCACCTTGATCATCGCGATCTCCTTGCGCGCGGCCTTGTTGCCCGCCGTGTCCATCATCCACGCGGCGTTCAGCACCAGCAGGCGCGCCTGGTCGATGAGGATGCGCGCTTCGGCTACGCGCTCCAGCGTCACCCCCTGGTCGGCGATGGGTTTGCCGAAGGCCACGCGCGACTTCACGCGCTTGCACATCAGCTCCAGCGCGCGCTCCGCCACGCCGATGAGGCGCATGCAGTGGTGGATGCGCCCGGGGCCGAGGCGGCCCTGCGCGATCTCGAAGCCGCGGCCTTCGCCCAGCAGGATGTTGGAGGCCGGCACGCGCACGTTCTCGAACAGGAACTCTCCGTGGCCGTGGGGCGCGTCGTCGTCACCGAAAACCGTGAGCGGACGCAGGAGCTTCACGCCGGGCGTGTCCATCGGCACGAGGATCATCGACTGCTGCTGGTGCTTGTTGGGATCGCCGGGCGAGGTCTTGCCCATGAAGATGAGGATCTTGCAGCGCGGGTCGGGCGCGCCCGTCGTCCACCACTTGCGCCCGTTGATCACGTAATCGCCGCCGTCGCGCTCGATGCGCGCCTGGATGTTGGTGGCGTCCGAGGAGGCGACGTCGGGCTCGGTCATCGCGAAGGCCGAGCGGATCTTGCCGGCGAGCAGCGGCTCCAGCCATTGCTTCTTGTGCTCGGGCGTGCCGTAGCGCTCCAGCACCTCCATGTTCCCGGTGTCGGGCGCGTTGCAGTTGAACGACTCGGGCCCGATCTCGGAGCGGCCCATGATCTCGCACAGCGGCGCGTACTCGAGGTTGGTGAGGCCCGCGCCCTTGTCGGAGGCCGGCAGGAAGAGGTTCCACAGGCCCAGGCCGCGCGCCTTCTCTTTCAGCGCCTCCATCACCTTCGTGGGCTGCCACGGGTTGCCCGCGGCGCGGTTGGCGCGCACCTCGTCGGCGAAGACGCGCTCTGCCGGATAGACGTTCCGGTCCATGAACACGGTGACGCGATCGCGCAGCTTCTGGGTCTTGTCCGAATAGCCGAATTGCATGTGCGTTCCCCTTACTTGATGAGTCGCTGCGCCTGCTGCCAGCCGGCCTCGCCGATCGGCCGCGCGCGCTTGCCCGCTTCGAGCGCCTCCGCGCTCGCGGCGTTGCCCTGAAGCGCCCTCGCCATCACGCCCTGCAGGATGGCCGCGAGGCGGAACATGTTGAACGCGAGGTAGTAGTCCCAGTTCTCGATGCCCTCGCGCCCGGTGCGCCTGCAGTACGCGGCCACGTATGCGGCCTCATCCGGAATGCCCAGGCCCGCGAAGTCCGCGCCGAGCAGCCCGCGCGCGTGCGGTCCGCCGGGCATGCGCCACGTCATGCAGTGGTAGGCGAAGTCGGCAAGGGGGTGGCCGAGCGTCGAGAGCTCCCAGTCGAGCACGCCGAGGATGCGCGGCCCGGTGGGATGGAAGACGACGTTGTCGATGCGGTAGTCGCCATGCACCACCGAGGTCTCGTCGCCGGCGGGAATGTTGGCGGGCAGCCATTCGATCAGGCGGTCCATCGCCTCGATGGATTCAGTCTCCGAGGCGCGGTACTGCTTGCTCCAGCGGTCGATCTGCCTGGCGAGGTAGTTGCCGCTCTTGCCGTAGGACTCGAGGCCTGTCGCCTGCACGTCTACCTTGTGGAGCGCGGCGATCACGCGTCCCAGCTCCTCGTAGTGCGCGGTGCGCTGCTCCGGAGTGAAGCCGGGAAGCTGCGGGTCCCACAGCACGCGGCCCTCGAGGTAGTCCATGAGGAAGAAGGGTGTGCCGATCACCTCCGCGTCCTCGCACAACGCGTGCGTCCTCGGCACCGGCACGTCGGTGCCGCCGAGCGCCGTCATCACGCGGTACTCGCGGTCCACGGCGTGCGCGGAGGGCAGGAGCTTCCCCGGCGGCTTCCTGCGCAGGGCGTAGCGCTTGCCGCCCGCCGTGATCAGGTACGTGGGGTTCGATTGCCCGCCCTTGAACTGGGCAATCTCCATATCGATGATCGCTGGATCGATTTTGGCGCGCATCCAGTCCGCGAGGCGGACGGCGTCGAAGGCGTGCTGCGGCGCGACCGGACGCGTTCCGGTGAATTTCTCGAAGCTCATGCGATGCTGATGCCTCCGTCCACGACGATGTGCTGCCCGGTGATGTGGCGCGAGGCGTTCGAGGCGAGGAAGATCGCGGCGCCTTTCAGGTCCTGGTCACCGCCGAGGCGGCCGAGCGGCGTGGCTTTCACGATGCGTGGCCCCACGCGCTCCAGCACGCCGTTGGCCATCTTCGAGGGAAAGAAGCCCGGGCAGATCGCATTCACGCGGATCTCGTGGTGGCCCCACTCGGAGGCGAGCGCGCGCGTGAGGTTGATCGCCGCGGCCTTCGAGGTGTTGTACGCCACCGTGTGCATGTCGGGCGGCCCGCCGCGCAGGCCCGCGATGGAGGCCACGTTGACGATACGCCCGCCTTTGCGCGGGATCATCGATTTCTTCGCCACCTCGCGCGAGAGGAAGAACATCGCGTTCACGTTCAGGTTCATCACCTTGTGCCACGCCTCGTCGGGATAGTCCTCGGCGGGTGCGCCCCAGGTGGCGCCGGCGTTGTTCACCAGGATGTCGATGGCGCCGAACTTCGCCAGCACCTCGTCCACGAGCGCGGGAATGCCCGCCGGCTTGCCGAGGTCGCCGACGATCGTGAGCACCTCGATGCCGAGCTTCTCCAGCCGCGCCTTGCCCTCGGCCAGCTCGTCGGCCTTGCGCGCCGTGATGGCGACCTTGCAGCCCATCTCGCCCAGCCCCTCGGCGATCTGCAGGCCGAGCCCGCGCGAGCCGCCGGTGACCAGCGCCACCTGGCCCTTCAGGTCGAAAAGATCCCGGGCGCCCATCACGCCACCTCGAACAGGCCTGCTGCGCCCATCCCGCCGCCCACGCACATCGTGACCACGACGTGCTTCACGCCGCGGCGCTTGCCCTCGATCAAAGCGTGGCCGACGAGGCGCGAGCCCGTCATGCCGAAGGGGTGTCCGATCGCGATGGAGCCGCCGTTCACGTTCAGGCGCTCGTCGGGAATGCCCAGCCGGTCGCGGCAGTAGATCACCTGCACGGCGAAGGCCTCGTTCAGCTCCCACAGGCCGATGTCGCCGACCTTCATGCCGGCGCGCTCGAGCAGGCGCGGCACCGCGAACACCGGGCCGATGCCCATCTCGTCGGGCTCGCAGCCCGCGACCGCGAAGCCGCGGAAGATGCCGAGCGGCTGCATGCCGCGCTTCTCCGCGAGCTTCGCGTCCATCACGACGCATGCCGAGGCGCCGTCGGAGAACTGGCTCGCGTTGCCCGCGGCGACGACGCCGCCGGGCATCGCGGACTTGATCTTCGCGACACCTTCCAGCGTGGTGTCGCCGCGGATGCCTTCGTCGGAATCGAGCGTGACTTCCTTCGAGAAGAGCTGGCCGCTGTCCTTGTCGCCGACGCCCATGGTGGTCCTGAACGGCGCGATCTCGTCCTTCGTCTTGCCCGCCGCCGCGGCGGCCGCGGCGCGCTGCTGCGAGCGCACGCCGTACTCGTCTTGCTTGTCGCGCGGGATGCCGTAGCGCTTCGCGACGTTCTCCGCGGTCTCCAGCATCGTCATTTACACCTCGGGCTTGTGCTCGAGGAGCCAGCCCTCGCGGCGCATGTGCTGGTTCGAATGCTGCTGCACGCAAGAGATGGATTCGACCCCGCCGGCCACCATCACCGGCG
>JBKJYC010000158.1:0-2937 GCA_046715885.1 Usitatibacter sp. | reverse complement strand
ACCGCGCGCTTGTCGGGCGAGTACTCGTAGAAGTTGTTGTATCGGGTGATCTCCTCATAGGTGTTGGGCGTGTCGCCCTGCAGGGGCAGGCCGCCCGCGGCCATTGCGCACTCGGCCTGCGGTCGCGTCGCGACCGCCGAGAGGCCGAAGGCGGCGGCATATCCGAGGAAATCGCGTCGCTTCAATTGGGCGGAAGGACCGGGAGCGTGAACGGTTTCGCAGGCGTTGCGAGGGCGTGCAGGAAGGCCACGATGTCTTTCATCTCCTGTTGGGAGAGATTGAGCGGCTTGATTTCCGGCGATCGGTCCTTGGCAGCGACACCGCCCCGGTTGTAGTGATCCATCGTCTCCATCAGGGTCTTCGCCGAGCCGTCGCGGAAGTACGGGGCCGTGAGCGTGATGTCGCGCAGCGTCGGCGTCTTGAACGCCCCCTTCATCGAGGCCACCGGCTTGATCACGTAACGGCCCATGTCCGGATTGGCCTGGTCGTGCGCGGCCAGGCCGACATTGTGGAAGCCGTTGTCGGTGAAGTTGGGCGCCTGGTGGCAGGCGGTGCAATTGCTCTTGTTGCGGTCGGAAAACAGGCGAAAGCCGCGGACCTGCTGCGGCGTCATCGCCTTGCGCTCACCGCGAAGCCAGCGGTCGAACGGCGAGTCGTTGCTCACGACCGTGCGCTCGAAGGCGGCGAGCGCCTTCGACACGGTCTTGTGGTCGATCGCCTCGCCCGGATAGGCTTTCGCGAACGCGGCCTTGTAGGCGGGTGTCTTTTCGAGCCAGGCGAACAGCGCCTTCAGGTCCATCGCCATCTCGTCCATGGACTCCATGGGGCCCATGGCCTGGTCCTCGAGCGTGCTCTTGCGCCCGTCCCACATCTGGATCGTGTTGTAGCCGGCGTTGACGATCGTCGGCGTGGCCCGCCCGAGCACTTTGCTCTTGATGCCCTTCGCGGTCTGCAGGCCATCGGACCAGCCGAACATCGGACTGTGGCAACCCGCGCAGGACAAGTTGCCATCCGAAGACAATCGGGGATCGAAGAACAGCATCTTGCCAAGCTCGATCCGCTCCCGGGTGGGCAGGTTGGTGGCCGGACTGGCCGGCTGCTTCGGAAGCAGCCACGCCTGGTCCTCCTTGGTGGGCGCCACGCCCGATGGATTCGCGATAGCGAGCGCCGCGGCGAGCGATCCGCAAACGCCGGCAAGAAAAGATATCCCTCTGGGAGACATGGCTCCTCCTTCGTTCACGTGGGCTTGCCTTCCGCGCGCGGGACGCGGTGATCGGCATCGGAAAAATCAGCGCGGGGAGCCACGCGGAGCCACGCCGACGAAACATGCCGGCAATCTCTGCAATGCAACTGAGTGCGCAACTGCTTCCCCTTCCGCAATGGTTCTGCGAGAGACCGCTTCTCCGGCGGTCATGGTGTAGCTGGGAAGATCGTATACGGAAGGCACGGTGCCGACAACGAAAGTCCCGTGTCGAAATGGGTATCCCGTGTTGCAGCTGAAACCGCTTCGTCTCGGCGCAACCGCATTCACGGCCCCGAAGCCCGATACCTGCACGATCTGAGCGGCGAGCAGGGCCTGGGCTTCGCCGTGGTGACCTCGTGGTCGCCTCCATACAGCGCGTGAACGGGCTGGTCGGGGAGATCGCGATGGCGAGCTTGCAGCAGTCGCAGGGGATCGAGCAGGTGAGCGAGACGCTCCTACGGCGTGCCGGTGCCCAAGCGCCTGCAGCTGCGAGGCTGATGCGCGCCCTCCCGGGGGCCTATTTCAGCAGGTGCTCGATCGCCGCGCGCTCTTCCGTGAGCTCCTTGTGCGTGGCCGCGATCTTCGCCTTGGCGAAATCGTTGTGCTCGAGGCCCTTCACGATCGTGTACTGCCCGTTCGAAACCGTCACCGGGTAGCCGAAGATGATGCCCTCGGCGATCCCGTAGCTCCCGTCCGACGGGATGCCCATCGAGACCCAGTCGGAAGTCCCCGCCACCCAGTCGCGGATGTGGTCGATCGCCGCGTTCGCCGCCGAGGCTGCGGACGAGAGGCCGCGTGCATCGATGATCGCCGCCCCGCGCTTCTGCACGGTCGGGATGAAGGACTTCTCGATCCACTCCTGGTCGTTGACCAGCTGCGCCGCGTTCTTCCCCTCGACCTCGGCGTGGAAAAGATCCGGGTATTGCGTAGCCGAATGGTTGCCCCAGATCGACATCTTCTTCACCGAGGTCACGGGCTTGCCGGTCTTCTGCGCCACCTGGGTCAGCGCGCGGTTGTGGTCCAGGCGCATCATCGCGGTGAAGTTCTTCGGGCTGAGGCTCTTCGCGTTCTTCATCGCGATGAGGGCGTTGGTATTCGCGGGATTGCCCACCACCAGCACCTTCACGTCGCGCGACGCGACCTCGTCCAGGGCCTTGCCCTGCGGCACGAAGATGGCGCCGTTCGCCTCCAGCAGGTCCTTCCTCTCCATGCCGGGGCCGCGGGGCCGTGCGCCGACCAGCAGCGCCACGTCCGCATCCTTGAACGCCACCTTCGCATCGGCGGCTCCCACCATCGACTGCAGCAGCGGGAACGCGCAATCGTCCAGCTCCATCATCACGCCCTTCAGGGCCTTCTGCGCCTTCTCGTCGGCGATCTCGAGCAGCTGCAGGATGACGGGCTGGTCCTTGCCCAGCATCTCGCCGCTGGCGATGCGGAACAGCAGGGCATAGCCGATCTGGCCGGCGGCACCGGTGACGGCCACGCGGACGGGATTCTTGCTCATGGAAGGCTCCTGAATAGAAGGCGGGAGGAGGGGCGGGCAGCGGGAAACAGAAGGACGTCATTCTAGTCCCGGCACCCTGACGGCACTCTTATGTCTTATGTAAGACAATCGGCGCATGCCCAGTGCTGCCGCCCCCGCAGAAACCGCCGCCGCGGCAGATGGCACGCCGGCCTTCAGCCCCCTGTACCAG
>JBKJYC010000157.1:0-3001 GCA_046715885.1 Usitatibacter sp. | reverse complement strand
GGCCTGCACCAGGAAATCGTCGTCGGCGGCGAGGCCGCGGCTGCGCTTCAACTCCGCGAGGTTGCGCGCCATCTGCAGCCCGGGATCGACGACCACCTTCGCGTCCGGGAAGGCGGCACGGAACATGGCCTCCTGCCGGGCGGCGAGGGCATCGTGCGCGCGTTGCAGGCGCCATGCGTCGGCGGCAGTGAGGGTGAGTTGGAGGAGAGCAATGAGAGTCGCCAGCACCGCCGCGCCACGCGGGAGGCGTCGGGCGCCGTGGGAAGAGCCATCGAGCGGACCCAGGCCGCGAAGCAGGTCGATCGCATCGCGCGGCGCGGGGCCGTTGGCGACCTCACTGCGGAAGGTCCCGGCCGAAAACGCAACGCCGGCCTGTTCGCTCCAGCGCGCGAGGTCGGGCAGTTGACGCGCGTCGTCTGCGTGGACGCGCACGGCCACCGGTCGCGCGGCACGCTGGCCGGCCTCGTCGATCGCGACCCGAATCGCCAGCGGAAGGTCGCCGCCCACGCTCCGGTCGAAGGCCACGGCCACGCCCTCGTCGTCCACGAGGAAGCCGTGCACTTCTTCCAGGACCACCTGCCAGTCGCCGTGGCCGCCGGCCAGAAGGGCGCTCTCGCACCAGGCGTGCTGCGGCCGCAGGCCCAGCGCTGCGAGCGCGCGCAACGCGTTCTCGAACCAGTCGCGATCGACGACCGCCACCAGAGTCTCGCCGCTCGCGTTGGTCGCACCGGCCACCGCGTGGATGCGCGAAGGGTCTGCGAGCAGGCGGTCCTCGACGGCGAAGGGCAGGAGCTCGCGGATGGTCGCGGCGCTCACTTTCGGGAGGCGCAGGCGCGCGAACAGCACGCGCGAAGCGGGCAGGGCGAGCTCGACCTCGTCGGCGCGGGGCATGGCCGGGAGCGCCGTGGTCTCGCGTCGCAGCACGCTGCCGCTTGCGTCGAACAACGTCCACGCGGCGATCGTGGATTCGTCGAGGCGGTCGGAGGCGGGGAGGAAGACGCGCAGCTTCACGGGCGGGGTGGCGAAAGACCGCTTCTAGTACAGCGGGCGACGCCAGAGTATGGCGGTCGTCCCGGGTGGATTCGTCTTGCGTTCGACCAGTGCCTCGGAGGCGAGCTGCACGTCGTCCTGCACCACGAGGACGCGCGCGGCGAAGTAGGACGAGCGCACGTCGAGGTCGGCGCCGAGGGAGGCGCCCGGCACCTTCTTCCAGAGCTCGGCGATCTCGGCGGTGGTCCTGAAGGGCTTCGCGGCGCGCGTGGCGATGAAAGCGCGGATCGACTCCACCGGTTGCTCCGGCGCGATGGCGGCCACGACCTCTGCGCTTGCCGTGTTCGCGTTGACCGGCGTGCGGCCGGGCAGCGCGGTCACGAAGGGCTTCACCCTCGCCACCGTCTTCGCGTCGAAGCCGCGCACGCGGTAGAGCTCCTCCACCTGCACCATCGGCTGGTTGGCCGTGCGGTAGGGGCGTGCCAGGCCCAGGTAGAAAGCATCCTCGGCGCCCGCTCCCCCCGAGAGGTCGGAGTCGGCATCGACCCAGTCGACCACGGCGCCCACCAGGTCTTCCGGGATGTCGAGAGATCTGAAGAGCTGGCGCAGGATCTTCACGTCGTTGGGGCTCGCCTGCTTGTCCGCGCCCACGACGTTGTTCAGGTTGAACTTGCCCTGCTCGTCGGAGAGCGAACCGGACACCAGCGCGCGCTCCACCGGCAGGCCCGCGATCGGCTGTGCCCAGGGCTCGCCCAGGGAATCGACGGTACCCGCCGTGCGTCCGTCCTGCGCGACCACGCCGCGCGCCCACTCGAGCCCCGCCTGCGCGTAGAGGTCGGCCTGCGCGCGCGATGCGACGAGCGTGGCCTGGTTCAGCATCGCGGATTGCTGGGCGAGCATGTACATCGCCGTCGACGCCGCGACGGCGACGATGAGCAGCGCGGTGATCGCCGCCACGCCGCGCTGGCGCTTCGAGCCGCGCGGCCGTCTCATGCCGCTCCCCGGGGCAGGTCCATCAGCCGCACGATGCGCTCGCCACTGGAGATCTCGAGCGTCATCTCGACGGCGGCGGGCATGGCTTCGGCGCTTCCCGGCAGGCCCCAGGTGGGGCGCCACTCGCCGCGCGGGTCGAGGAACCGGAACGTGAGCGCGCGCACGCCCTCCAGCACCGGCATGGCTGTCGGATCGATGCGCGGGGCGGAATCCACCGCCGGCCACGCGAGGCGCTCGATGCGGCCCTCGGCGAGGCGATACGCCACGCGCTGCGGCGCGGCCAGCGCGTTGTCGTGCAGTCCGCCGCCGGAGCGCGTGAGCGACACGCCGGCGACCGGATTCGCGCCGAGGTCCACCACCGAGCTGAGCGGCGCCTGCTCCGCGCCGTAGGTGTTCTTCGCCTTGCGATTGAGAACGGCGCCGAGATCGCGCTCGACGCGGCCGACCAGCAACGCCACGTCGCGCCACTTGCGCGACTCGTTGGCGAGCGAGGCGCGGCTCTCCAGCAGGACCGTGAGCCCGCGGTACGCGAAGGCGGAGATGAGCGCGAAGATCGCGAGCGCCACCAGCAGCTCGATCAGCGTGAATCCCCCGATTTTATTGCGCCACATACGCCGTCAGTCTGGTGAGTACTCGTCCCGGGTCGCGCGCGTCGGCGACGGCGATCTCCACGCGACGCATCGTCGGATTGGGCGTATCGACCACCACTTCGACGAGCGTGAGCGCGAGGCCGGCCTGCTCGGCGGAGTACTGCGTGGTTCCGGTATTCGGAAAAATGCGGCGCGCGCGCATCTCAGCCACGCGATTCTCGGCCGCCCAGGTGGCGAGCAAGCGATGGCGCGTCTCGAGCGCGCCGTCCGTGGCCACGCCCGCCGCTCGCGTTGTCGCGGCGAGGGCGACGGCGAGGATCGCCACCGCGACCAGGATCTCGATCAGAGTGAACCCGCGGCCCCCGCGGCGCGTGGCGCTCATGGCACGACCCGCACCGCGCCGGCGGCGTCGCCCTCGATGGCGCGCG
>JBKJYC010000156.1:0-3656 GCA_046715885.1 Usitatibacter sp. | reverse complement strand
GCACTACAGGCTGTCGGGCGACCCCGACAAAAGGCGGGAAAGAATTGCTCGCCAAAGTACTCAAGTACCTGTTCCATAAGCCTCTTTATCGGTTGGCACGCCGGTTGCTGTAGGGAAAGCGGAAGTTCAGCGTAGGCAGTTTCTGACGCGGCTCCACCCAACTGGCCTCCAAGGCCGCGGTCACCCGACCGGATCCCTGGCCAGTGCGTGTATCCCAGTGATCACGCCGCGGTATAGGCGACACAGCTACACCCTGTCGCGCTTTTCATTACCCGGAGAGGTCACCGCAGATGCAGCAGCTCGTTACTTACGACAAGAGCGCCCGTCGAGACGTTTCATCGAACGTGCGCATGCGCGCTCTTTACTCCGCGCTGTTCATCGGCGCGGCACTGCTTGCCGCATCGCCGCGCGCCGAAGCCGCGTGCACCCCGGGCACGACGCCCGACTGGATGGACTCCACCAACGTGGTCGCCGCGCCCGTGCGCCCGCTCGACTGCGCGATCTCGGAGCAGAGCCCGCCCGATTTCGGCTGGCCCGATCTCAGCAACGACGCGAACTACACCGTCACGCTCACCTATCCGAACGGCAGCTCGAAGACCCGCGCCCTGGCGCAGAACTGGATGAACTGGGGCGAGCAGCTTTCCGCCGGCGACTACAGATGGACGGTTCAAGCCACCAACGCCGCGGGCGCGCAGACCAGCCGCCAGCGCCAGTTCACCGTCGCGGCCAACGCCACCACCTTCCTGGTGCCGGACGGCGCGACCATGACCACGCGCGCCACGGGCAAGTCGCATCCGCGTGGCCTGCCCGACGCGGCCACCCTCGCCTCGATGATGTCCGCCCGGGCCTCGGGCCTGGCCACGCTCAAGGGCTACGTCGACAACTACCGCGGCTCAGTGCCGCAGACCGAGCCCACGGGTACGGCGGGCGACGTGCGCGACTACACCAGCGATGAGATGAAGCGCACGCTGAACGCGCTCCTCTACTACGCCGCCACCAAGAACGAGGGCTATTACCAGGAAGCGCAGAAGCGCGTTCTCAACCTCGCGACGTGGAACGCCGCGGGCACGACCTCCTACGCCACCAACAACGAGGCCGGCCGCAACGTCGCGTGGACGCTCGCGATCGGCTACGACTGGCTGTACCCGCGCCTCAACGCCAACCAGAAGGCGAAGATCCTGAACGCGCTCAAGCCGCGCGTGGCCGCGATGTACAACGACCTGGTGCAGCCGCGCTGGCGCGCCGCCGTCGCCCCGCGCGACGCGGTCGCGAACCAATCGGTCGCCGCCCTCGCCGCGATCACCACGCTGATCGCCGGCGACGTTCCCGAGGCCGCCAACTGGATGGGCTGGTCGGTGAACCTCGCCGCCGCAATCACCAGCCCCTGGGGCGGTGACGACGGCGGCGCCGGCAACGGCACCGCGCAGGCCGGCCTCGATACGGCCGCGACGCTGCTGCCCTGGTACGTGCTGCGTTGGACCGTCGGCGCCGACTTCGGCGCCAAGGCGGGCGTGCGCAACCTCGGCAAGTTCCTCGGCTATTTCGTGCCGCCGGGCTCGCCCAACGGCGCCTTCGGCGACAGCGCCGAGCTGGGCGCCACCGAACCCGTGGCCCGCGCCGGCAAGGCCCTTGCCGCCTTCGCGCCGAGCGCGATCGGCGGCTGGAGAGCCGCGCAATACACCGGTGACGACGCCGGGCGCCTCGAATCGCTCCTCGCCCCTCTCCCAACCGCCGGCACCGCGCTTCCCGCGGGCACGCCGAACAGCGCCTTCTTTCCCTCGGTGGGCTGGATGGCGATGCACAGCGACCTGGCGCAATCCGGCCGCACGTCCGTCCTCTTCAAGAGCAGCCCGCTGGGATCGCTCAACCACAGCCATGCCGACCAGAACAGCTTCGTCGTGAATGCCGGCGGCCAGCCGCTCGCGATCAACTCCGGTTACTACGACTGGTACCAATCGGCCCACTGGAACCAGTGGTACAAGCAGACCAAGGCCCACAACGCCATCACGTTCGACGGCGGCCAGGGGCAGGACGTCTACGAATCCAACGGCAAGGGCGGCGTCGGCACAGTGACCGGCAACGTCTCCACCGCCACGTACGACATCGTCTCGGGCGACGCGACCGCGGCCTACGGCGGAGCGCTGGCACTCGCCGAGCGTTCGGTCACGTACCTGCGGCCGAACCTCGTCATCGTCTACGACGAGCTCGCTTCCGCCACGGCGCGCACGTGGGAATGGAATCTCCACGCCGTGAACCAGATGACGGTTGCCGGCAGCAAGGTGACGATCGCCAACGGCGGCCAGACGCTGTGCGTGACGCCCCTCTCGGCGCCGCAGAACACCTTCACCCAGACCAACCAGTTCACCGCGGCGCCCGGCGTGGCCAAGCCCAACCAGTGGCACGGCACGTTCGCGACGAACGCGAAGTCGACCACCGCGGAATTCGTGATGCTGCTGGACGTCGGCTGCACCAACCCCGCGGCGACCGCCACCAAAGCCGGCGGCGCCTGGACGGTGCAGGTCGCCTCCCAGACCGTGACCATCGATGCGACCGGCACGCGCGTGACGACGGGCACCTCGCCCGCGCCGGCTCCGGCGCCGGCCCCGGCCCCGGCTCCGCCCCCGCCGACCCCGACTCCGACGCCCTCCCCGACGGGATGCACCGTGGGCACGACGGCCGACTGGATGATCACGACCAACCCGATCGATGCGCGCGTGAAGCCCGCCGATTGCGAGACGGTGACGCAGAGCCCGCCCGACTTCGGCTGGCCCGACCTGAGCAGCACCACGAGCTACCAGGTGACGCTCACCTATCCGGGTGGCGCCACCAAGACGTTCGTCGCGCCGCAGAACTGGATCAACTGGCCGGAGAACCTCCCGGCGGGCACGTACAAGTGGAAGGTCCAGAAATCGAACAGCGCGGGCACGGCCATGAGCCGCGAGCGCACGTTCATCGTGGCTTCGGGCGCGACCTCCTATGTGGTGCCGGACGGTGCCACGCTGCTGCAACGCGCGCTCGCCAAGGGGCACCCGCGCGGCACGCCGGACGCGGCCACCCTGGCCAGCATGAAGTCCCAGCGCCTGGCCACGGTCAACGCGCTGCTGTCCGACGTGACCTCGCGCTCGACCAACGCCCTGCCCAACCCGCCCACGAGCTCGCTCGAGGACTGGATGCGTGACGAGTGCAAGCGGATCAACAACTCCGTGATGGCGTACCTGTACACGAGCTCCGACGTCGCCTACAACGACGCCGTGCGCCGCGTCATGAACGTGTCCGGCTGGGATCCGCGCGGCGGCACCTCATACACGGCCACCGACATGGGCTCGCGCTCGCTCTCGTGGTGCGTGGCGTACGCCTACGACGTGCTCGCCCCGCGCCTCACGCCGGCGCAGAGGACGACGATCCTGAACATGCTCACGGTGCGGATCGGCGACATGTACAACGACATCATCGGCACGCGCGCGCGCATCGCGGTGTACCCGCGCGACTCGCACGCCAACCAGACGCTGGTGATGCTGGCGGTCATGTCGACGCTGGTCGCCGGCGACATCCCCGAGGCCAATGCCTGGGTGTCCAACACGCTGCCGCTCGCCATCAACTCGCTCTCGCCCTGGGGCGGGGACGACGGCGGTTTCGCCAACAGCGCGGCGCAGGGC
>JBKJYC010000155.1:0-6245 GCA_046715885.1 Usitatibacter sp. | reverse complement strand
CCATCGGCGGACGCGATGCTGGTCTCGGCGCGTACCGACGGCGACTCGAGGGCGAAGCGTGGCATCTCGCTTTTCCTCGTGGAAGCCGCGGCCAAGGGCGTCTCGATGCACCGCTACGCGACCCAGGACGGCGGCCGCGCCGCGGAAGTGAGGCTGGACAACGTGCGCCTGGGTCCGGAGGCGCTGGTCGGAACCGTGGACGAGGCCCTGCCCGTCATCGAGCACGCGGTGGACCGCGCCATCGCAGCGCTGTGCGCCGAGGCGTTGGGCATCCTCGAAGCCCTGAACGAGGCGACGCTCGAGTACCTGAAGACCCGGAGGCAATTCGGACAGCCGATCGGGCGCTTCCAGGCGCTGCAGCACCGCATGGTCGACATGACCATTCGCGCAGTGGAGGCGCGCTCCATGGCCATCGTCGCCGCCGCGGGGTCGAACCACGCGGATGCGAGGCAACGCCGGCGCATGGTGAGCGCGGCCAAGGCCCTCGTCGGGCAGGCGGCGCGCTACGTGGGCCAGCAGGCGATCCAGCTGCACGGCGGCATCGGGATGACGGACGAGCTGGTGGTGAGCCACTGGTTCAAGCGGCTGGCGATGATCAACGCCACCTTCGGCGACGCGGACCACCACCTGGGCCGCTTCAGCGACCTGCTGCTGGAAGAGAGCGCTTGAGCGAGGTGCCCGCGGGCTACGCGGCGCTGCGGCGGTCCGGGCCGTTCCTCGAGATCCTGGGCCCGCTGTACATGCCCGAAGACGTGGCGCGAGCCAATGTGGTCGCCCTGAAAGTGCTGCGCAAGCACCTGAACCTGCGCGGCATCGTGCACGGCGGCGTGCTGACCGCCCTCGCGGACACGGCCTTCGGCATCGTGCTCTCGCGATCGCGCGAGCCACGGCTTTCCACCGTGACGGTCAACCTCACGACCGATTTCCTCGAGGCCGTGCGCGAGGGCGATTTCGTCGAGGCCCACGTGGACATCCTTCGCGTGGGCACGCGTCTGGCCTACGTGAGCGGGCTGCTCAAGGTGGGCGAGCGCCCGGTGCTGCGCGCGAGCGGCGTCTTCGCCATCCTGGTGCCCCGATGACGCAGCGCCTCCACGTGCTGATGAAGAAGGAGGAGCTCGATGCCGAGCGCCTGCCGGGCAAGGTGGTGATCGTGCTGGACGTGCTCTTCGCGACCACCACCATCGCCGCGGCGCTCGATGCGGGCGCCTCGGAAGTCGTTCCCACGCTCGACGGCGAAGCGGCGCGCCGCGCGGCGCTCGGACGCGCCGAGGGCAGCTTCGTGCTTGCCGGGGAGCTCAGGGCGGAGACGATCGCCGGCTTCGCGCACCCCACGCCGCTCGCCCTCGGGCGCCACGCGCCGCTCGCGGGAAAGGCGCTCATCTACTCCACCACCAACGGCACGGTCGCCCTCGCCAAGGCGGCGCTCGCGGCCCACGTCTACGCCGCGGCGCTGGTCAACGCGCGCGCGGTGGTGGCCTTCGTGCGCGAGCGGCATCGCGAGGAGACCGTGCTCCTGGTGTGCTCGGGCTCGGTCGAGAACTTCAACCTCGAGGATTTCTACGGCGCCGGGCACCTCGCGGGTCTGTTCGCGGCCGCGGGCGCCGCGATGGACCTCTCCGACGCGGCCCTCGCCGCGCGCAAGCTCCACGACGGCACGACGGCCTTGGAGTGCCTTCGCGAGTCGCGCGTCGGCCGCATGATGCTCGAGCGCGGCCTGGACGACGAGGTCGCGTACGCCGCGACGAAGGACCGCCTCGACGTGGTCCCCCGCCTCGAGGGCAGCCGGTTGGTCGCCGTGGGAGCGCGCGCATGAAGGCGGTGATCTGCTCACGCCTGGAGGGACCCGCCGCGCTCGCGATCGGCGAGCTGCCCGACCCGCGGCCCGGCCCCGGGCAAGTGGTGGTGGAGGTGAAGAGCGCCGCGCTCAACTTCCCCGATGCGCTCATGGTGAGCGGCCTCTACCAGGTGAAGCCCGCGCTGCCGTTCTCGCCGGGCGCCGAGCTTGCCGGAATCGTGCGTGCAGTGGGCGAGGGCGTGGAAAAGCCAGGTGTCGGCGACTCTGTCATCGCGCTCTCGGGCCACGGGGCCTGCGCCCAGCTCTGCGTGGTGGATGCGGCGCGCACGATGCCGCTTCCGGAAGGCATCGATTTCGACTCCGGCGCGGCCTTCGCGCTGACTTACGGCACCGCGCTGCATGCGCTTCGCGACGTGGGCGCGCTGCAGCCCGGCGAGACGCTCGCGGTCCTCGGCGCGGCGGGCGGCACGGGCATCGCCGCCATCGAATGCGGGAAGGCGCTGGGCGCGAAGGTGATCGCCTGCGCATCGAACGCGGAGAAACTCGCCCTGTGCCGCGAGCATGGCGCCGATGAGGCGATCGACTATTCAGCCGAGGACCTGCGCGCCCGCCTCGATGCGATCGCCGGCAAGCGCGGCGTCGACGTGGTGTTCGATGCGGTCGGCGGGTCGCACAGCGAGACGGCGCTGCGGGCCACGGGGTGGCGCGGGCGCCTCCTGGTGATCGGGTTCGCCGCCGGCGAGATTCCGCGCATCCCGCTCAACCTGGCGCTCCTCAAGGAGCGCGCCATCCTCGGGGTGTACTGGGGCGACTGGACGCGCCGCGACCCGGCCGGCCACCTGCGCAACATGAAGGACCTGGTCGCGTGGATGCGCGACGGGCGCGTCCGGCCCGCGATCACGGAGCGCATCGGCCTGGAGGGCGTTCCCGACGCGCTGGAGCGCATGGCGGGCCGGCGCGTTCTCGGCAAGGTAGTGGTGCACCCGTGAAGCGCGCGCCGATCCCGTATCGCGGCCGCGCGGCCCAGCAGGACCGACGCTTCGTGGTGGCGCTGGCCCGCGGCCTCGACATCCTGCGTTGTTTCTCGCGCAAGGACCGGGAGCTGGGCAACTCCGAGATCGCCCAGCGCACGCGCCTTCCCAAGCCCACCGTGAGCCGGCTCTCCTTCACGCTCACGCAGTTGGGCTATCTCACCTATTCGCCCGAGACGGGGCGCTACGCGCTGTCCGTGGGCGTGCTCTCGTTCAGCCATGCCTACCTGGGCACGCTCGACGTGCGCAACATCGCGCGCCCCCTCATGCAACAGCTCGCCGACGACGTGCGCGCTTCCGTCTCCCTGGGCGCGCCCGACCCCAGCGGCCAGCACATGGTGTTCCTGGAGATCTGCCAGGGCGCGGGCCAGATGTTCCACATCAGCCTGGAGGTGGGATCGCGCGTGCCGCACGGCTGGACCGCCATGGGCCGCGCCTTCCTGGCGGCGCTCTCGCCGGACGCGCGCGAGGAGCGCCTCGCCGCGTACCGGAAGGCCACGCCGCGCACCCAGTGGGAGCAGATCGAGGCCGGCATCGTGAAGGCGGTGCGCGACTACGAGCGCTACGGGTTCTGCCTGTCGGTGGGCGAATGGGTGAAGGACGTCTGGGCGGTGGGGGTGCCGATGGTCTCCCGCGAAGGGCATCGGATCCTGGCGCTCAACTGCAGCGGGCCCATCTTCGACATGAACCGGCAGCGGGTGATCTCGGAGGTGGGCCCCCGCCTGGTGGCCCTTCGCGACCGGGTCATGGCCGCCACGGGCGGGGTGTTCTAGGGAATTTTGCGCATCGGAAACGCCGGATTCCTCCACGAAATTGTCATGGTCCCCGCGTACCTTGGGGCCATGAAAACGCCCGTCCCCCCCGCTTTTGGACGTCGCCCGGCCTGGCGGCAGGCCTTCCTCGCCATCGCACGGAACGCGGAAAAGGCCGGCCCGGCCGCATTTCGGCCCGCACTTTCGCCAGCTCGTCGCATCCCGCTGGCAGGCCTCCGGGCGCGTGCCTAGAGTGCGGTCATGCGCACGCAACGCGGCGGCCCCGAAACCAAATCACCGAGCCCAGGAGACCCACCATGAACTTCCTCAACGAATTCGCCCTGCTGTTTGCGGTTGCCACCCCCCTCGTCGTGCTCTTCGCGATGAACGTGTTCCTGGTGCTCGAAGGCGAGCGCGGCACCCTGATGTTCCCTTCCACCGACTGGGCCTCTCCGGAAGGCGTGGCCGGCGAGCGCGAGCGCGCCGAGCCGCCCGCGAACGACGAGAGCTTCCGCCGCGCCGCCTAGGTACCGCGGCACCGCGTCTCCTTGGCTCGCAGCATCCCGATGGCCGGACCTCCGTGTCCGGCTTTTTTTTACGTGTGTAGTAACTCACTGACGCGGTTCGGGATTTCGGCTAAAGTGGCCGCATGTCCGACGTTCCCGCCTCCACCACGCGTTTCGAGTCCGAAATCGCCCGCTACAACCAGTGGCGCGAGGAGCTCACGCAGTCCGTCCACGAGTACCACGACTGGCTGGAGGGCAACGGCCAGCTCGACGTCCAGCAGTCGATCCGCTTCTACGACCTGCTCGAGAACCTCAACAAGGGGCGGCTGATGCTCGCTTTCCTCGCGGAGTATTCGCGCGGCAAGTCGGAGCTGATCAACGCGCTCTTCTTCTCGAGTTTCAAGGAGCGGCTGCTGCCCTCCGACGTGGGCCGCACGACCATGTGCCCCACGGAGATCTTCCACGATCCCACCGAGGAGCCGTACCTGAAGCTCCTGTCGGTCGAGACGCGCTACCGCGACGAGTCGATCTCGCAGCTGAAGAACATGCCGGTCGAGTGGAGCAAGGTGCGGCTCAACATCAACTCGACCCCCGACATGCAGAAGGCGCTGCGCGCGCTGGCCGACACGAAGAAGGTCTACGCGCTCGAGGCACGCATGCTGGGCCTGGCCCCGATGCTGAACGAGAACGGGGAGCCGCCCGGCGAGGAAGAGCTGGTGGAGGTGCCCGCGTGGCGCTACGCCATGATCAACTTCCCGCACCCCCTGCTCACCCACGGCCTCTCGATCCTCGACACTCCGGGCCTGAACGCGCTCGGCATGGAGCCCGAGCTCACCGTGAGCACCATCCCCAACGCGCACGCGGTGCTCTTCCTGCTGTCCATCGACACGGGCGTGACCCGCAGCGACCTGGAGATCTGGGACCGCTACGTGCGCCCGGGACTGCCGCAGAAGATCGCGGTGCTGAACAAGATCGACCTCATGTGGGACGAGCTGAAGACGCCCCCGGAGATCGAGCGCGCCATTGCGCGCATGATGGACACCACCGGAGCGCACCTGAACCTGCCGCGCGAGCGCATCTTCGCGCTCTCCGCCCAGAAGGCGCTGCTGGGCAAGATCCGCGGCGACGCCGCGATGGTGCAGAAGAGCGGCATCGAGACGCTGGAGCGCTTCCTCGCCGAGGAGGTCGTGCCGATGAAGCGCTCGATCCTCTGCCGCGCCGTGGTGGGCGAGATCGGCGGGATGATGGGCTCCTCGCGCGCCTCCGTGGCCAAGAAGCAGGAGGCCAACGCGGTCTCGATCGGCGAGATGCACGGCCTGCAGGGCAAGAGCCGCGACGTGGTGACCAAGCTCTGGCAGAAGATCACCGCGGAGAAGAACGCCTACAACACCGCGCTCGCCGAGTACAAGGTCAACAACGCGCAGTTCAACGCCAAGCGCACCGCGCTGATGGACATGCTCAACGTCCAGAAGCTCGACACGGCGCTCGCCAACAGCGCGCAGTCGATCCGCGACTCGTGGACCACCGTCACGCTGCAGCGCGGGATGCGCGAGCTGGTGCGCGTCATGAGCGACGATTTCGAGCGCGTGTACGTGGCGAGCGAGGACATCAAGAAGCTCATGCAGAGCGTGTACAACACCTTCATCACGCGCTTCGGCTTCCAGAAGATGACGCTGCCCTCGCTCGACCTGGAGCTGCATCGCACGAAGCTGAAGCTCCTCGTGGCAGAGACGGACGCCTTCGCCAGGGACCCGGTGAACGTCCTCGGCATGGAGACGCGCTTCCTGGTGAAGAAGTTCTACCGCACGCTGGTGAGCCAGGCGCGCTCCAACTTCATGGACGCGAAGATGCAGAGCGATCGCTGGATCCAGGCCGTCATCCTGCCGCTGGAGACGCAGATCAAGGACCACAAGCAGCTGCTGCAGTCGCGCCTGGACAACCTGGCGAGGATCAACGAGAAGACCACCACCATCAACGAGCAGGTGGCGGCGCTGAAATTGGGGGAGGCGGACCTGAAGAAGCAGCGCGACATGATCGAGGGCCTAATCGCGCGCGTTTCCGCCCAGGAGGCGAGGGCCCCGATTCCCGACATGGTGGGCACGCTTATGCTGCGTCCCGAGCAGACGATCACCCCGGAGATGATGCGCACGACGCGGATGCC
>JBKJYC010000154.1:0-3853 GCA_046715885.1 Usitatibacter sp. | reverse complement strand
GAAGCCGCGCCGCTCGAGGAGGCGGATCGCCTCGTCGTAGATCGAGGGCTCGGCGTGCAGCGCGGCGAGGGGTGCATGGAGGTCGGAGCGGTGGCGGTGCGGCTCCATCATCACCGCGCTCTTGTTGCCGAGCACGAACTCGATCATGCGGTATTGATAGGACTGGAAACCCGAGGAGCTGCCGAGGCAATCGCGGAACGACGAGTACTCGGCGGGCGTGAGGGTGGCGAGCACGTCCCACGACTGGACCAGCTGGGCCATGATGCGCGCCACGCGTGCCAGCATCTTGAAGGCCGGCCTGAGCTCGCCGCCGCGCACCTTGTCGCGCGCGGCCCGCAACTCGTGGAGCACCAGTTTCATCCACAGCTCCGTGGCCTGGTGCTGCACGATGAAGAGCATCTCGTTGTGGTCGTTCGAGCGCGGCGACTGCGAAGCGAGGACGCGATCGAGCTGGAGGTAGTCCCCGTAGCTCATCGCACCGGCGAAATCGAGCCGGGCGCCGTCTGCGGGCAGATCCTTCGGGTCCGGCATGGCTGGCGCGTAAGGGAAAAGGGGGTTTAGCGACCGACGCTTTGCTATGATGCCCGAATCCATCCGAGGCGCGCGGTCGTAGCCGAAGGCGTCCAGTCGAGGATCCCCCACCACCATGCACGCAACCCTCCCGCTCCTCACCCGCTCGGACTTCCCGGCCCTTCGCCGGCGCACGCTCGAGACCGTGCAGGTGAACGTGGGATACCTGTGCAACCAGACCTGCCTGCACTGCCACGTGAACGCGGGGCCCACCCGCACCGAGGCGATGACGCGGGCGACCGCCGACCAGGTGCTCGCCTACCTGGCCGCGAGCGGCGCCACCACGCTGGACCTCACCGGTGGCGCCCCCGAGATGAACCCGCATTTCCGCCACCTCGTGCGCGGCGCGCGCGCTCTCGGCGCGAAAGTGATCGACCGCTGCAACCTCACCATCCTCTTCGAGCCGGGCCATGAGGACCTCGCCCGGTTCCTTGCCGGGGAACAGGTCGAGGTCATCGCATCGCTGCCCTGCTACACCGAGGAGCTGGTCGACCGGCAGCGCGGCAAGGGGGTCTTCGAGAAGAGCGTTTGCGCCATCCGCGAGCTGAACGCGCTGGGCTATGGCCGAGAAGGCACGGGCCTCGAGCTGCACCTCGTGTACAACCCGCAGGGACCCAGCCTGCCGCCGCCCCAGGCGAAGCTCGAAGCCGACTACAAGAAGCAGCTGGGCGAGCATTTCGGCATCGTCTTCAACCGGCTCTACACGGTGGCCAACATGCCGATCCAGCGCTTCGGCTCCACGCTCGTCACCAAGGGCCAGTTCAACGGCTACATGGATTTGCTGCGCGGGGCGCATCGCGGGGAGAACCTGGAGACGGTGATGTGCCGTTCCCTCGTTTCGGTGGACTGGCAGGGCTATCTCTACGATTGCGATTTCAACCAGATGCTGGGCCTGCCGCTGGTGCAGGCGGGCCGCAAGCGCACGCACCTTGCGGACGTGATCGGACGCGACCTTTCGGGCAACCCTGTCGTGGTGCGCGACCATTGCTTCGGCTGCACCGCGGGCCAGGGCTCCAGCTGCGGCGGGGCGCTGGCGTGAGGCACGAGGCGCTGGGGGCGAGGCACGAGGCCCGAGGCACGATGCGCGAGATGGAGTTCGAGCAGCGGCCGGGGCGCACCTGCCCGACGGCCTACCGGTACGCGCCGCGCTCGATGGACCGGGCGCCGGAGATCGAAGCCGAAACGCTGTATATCGCCGGCGGCGTCTATGGGAACGTCGAGGCGCTGGACGCCGTGCTGGAAATGGTCGCGGCCGAGCCCGGCGCCCGGCTCGCGTTCAACGGCGACTTCCATTGGTTCGATGTGGCGCCGGCGGAATTCGAGCGCGTGGGCCGCGCGGTGCTCGGGCATCCCGCGATCCGGGGCAACGTGGAGACGGAGATCGCCGGCGAGGACAGCGGCGCCGGCTGCGGCTGCGCGTATCCGGTCGATGTCAGCGACGCGGAAGTCTCGCGCTCCAACGCGATCCTGGAGCGCCTGCGCGAAACGGCGCGGAAGTTTCCCGGGCTTCGCGAGCGCCACGGCGCGCTTCCGATGAACCTCGTCGCCCGCGTGGGCGATGCGCGCGTGGGCATCGTGCATGGCGACGCGGCTTCGCTCGCCGGCTGGGGCTTCGCCCACGAGCAGCTCGACAATCCCCGCCACGCCCGCTGGCTGCACGGCGCCTTCACCGATGCGAGAGTCGATGTCTTCGCCAGCAGCCACACCTGCCTGCCCGCCTGCCGCACTCTCGGATCGGGAGTCGTGATCAACAACGGCGCGGCCGGCATGCCCAACTTCGAGGGCACGCGCTTCGGCATCGTCACGCGCATCTCCACCCGCGCGCCTTCGGATGATGTGCTCTATGGCGCTCGCGTGCGCGGTGTCTTTGTCGACGCGATCGCTTTGCGTTTCGACGAGCGCCGCTGGACCGAGCGCTTCCTCGCTGCGTGGCCCGAAGGCTCGCCGGCGCACGCCTCATATTTCCACCGCATCGCCCACGGCCCGCGATATGCGCTCGCGCAGGCCGCGGCGCGAGCGGCCTAGGAACGACCATGGCCAAGAAGAAACCCGCGAAAAAGACCTCCGCGGCCGCGCGCGCGGCTCCCGCGCTCGCACGCCGCGCGAAGACCGAGGTGAAGCGCGTGAACCTCGCCTTGCAGGGAGGCGGGTCGCACGGCGCCTTTGCCTGGGGAATCATGGATGCCTTCCTGGAGGACGGGCGCATCGAAATCGAGGGCATCTCGGGCACGAGCGCGGGTTCGGTGAACGCCGTCGTGTTCGCGTACGGCTACATGCTGGGCGGCCCGCAGGGCGCGCGCGACATGATGGCGCGGTTCTGGAAGACCCTGTCGGATTCGCGCGCGGGATTCTCGACGCCCGAGTACTTCAAGATGTTCAAGATGATGACCGGCTCGGTCTCGCCCTACCAGTGGAACCCGCTCAACTGGAACCCGTTCCGCAAGACGCTGGAGGGGATCGTGGATTTCGAGGCGTTGCGCAAGAGCAAGGCGATCAAGCTTTTCCTCGCGGCGACCAACGTGAAGACCGGCAAGGTGCGCATCTTCACCAACGAGGAGATCACCTCGGACGTGGTGATGGCCTCCTCCTGCCTGCCGTTCCTTTTCCAGGCGGTGGAGATCGAGGGCCAGCACTACTGGGACGGCGGCTACATGGGCAACCCGGTGCTCTACCCGCTCTTCTACCACACCGATGCGCGCGACGTGATCATCCTGCACATCAACCCGATCTTCCGGCCGGGCGTGCCGCGCACGGCGCCGGAGATCGAGAACCGCCTGAACGAGCTCACGTTCAATTCCGCGCTCATCAAGGAGATCCGCGCCATCGCGTTCGTGCAGAAGATGCTCGAGGACGGGTGGCTGAAGCCCGAGTTCGCCGGCAAGCTGAAGAACGTCCTCATGCACTCGATGCGCGCCGACAAGGCGCTCGCCGACCTGGGCGTGCCCAGCAAGTTCACCACCGAGTGGCGTTTCCTCGAGGAGCTGCGCGACCGCGGCCGTAAGGAGGGCCACGCGTGGCTCGACGAACACTTCAAGAATCTGGGCAAGCGATCGAGCGTCGACCTGCGGGCCGAGTTCCTCTAACACTCCCGGGGGCCCCATGAATGCCGGCAAGCTCGTCGTGTTGGCGGTGATCGTTGCCGGGATCGCCGCCTTCTTCGTCTTCGACCTGAAGCAGTATTTCTCGATCGAGTATTTCCAGCAGCAGCGCGCCGTCATCGAGGCGTATCGCGACGCGCATCCGCTCCAGGCGGCGCTCGCGTTCTTCGCGGTCTACGTACTGG
>JBKJYC010000153.1:0-4382 GCA_046715885.1 Usitatibacter sp. | reverse complement strand
CAGGACGCGGCTGGTGCGGTCTTTGTCGGGTACAACGATCCCGCGTGGATGGCCAAACGCCATGGCACGGCGTGCGAACCGGCCGTGGGGAACATCTCCAAGGCGATCGACGCGATCACCCGGGCCGTTACGGCTCCCTGACAGGAACCGAGCCATGGCGCTCAGCGCGGAGGAACTCAGGGCCTGGACTCCGTATCGCGTCGTCGATGACGGCCTCACGCCGCTGCAGCGGGCCCGCCTGCGGGTGGAGCAGGCCGGCCAGTGGGCGCCCTGGCAAATGCTCGGGCGGCGTATGGCCGTCGGCTGCGTGGCGCTGGAAATCACCCAGCGCTGCAACCTGGATTGCACCTACTGCTACCTGTCCGAATCGTCCGAGGCGTTGAAGGACATTCCGCTCGAAGAGGTGTTTCGGCGCATCGAGATGATCCGCGCGCACTACGGGCCGCAGACCGATGTGCAGGTCACCGGGGGCGAACCCACGCTGCGCAAACGCGCGGAGCTGGTCGCCATTGTCGCGCGCATCCGCGATCGCGGCCTGCGCCCTTCGCTCTTCACCAACGGCATCAAGGCAACGCGCGACCTGCTGGCGGAGCTGTGCAAAGCCGGGCTCGAGGACGTCGCGTTCCATGTGGACCTGACCCAGGAGCGCAAGGGATTCTCCTCGGAATCGGAGCTGAACACGATTCGCAGGGAGTACATCGAGCGCGCACGCGCGCTTCCGCTCTCGGTGTTCTTCAATACCACGGCGTTCCCGGGCAACCTGCACGAGCTCCCCGGGTTGGTGCGTTTCTTCGTCGGTCATGCCGACGTGGTGCGCCTCGCGTCGTTCCAGGTCGGCGCCGACGCGGGACGGGGAACCGGGAGCGAGCGCGGCGATGTGAGCCCGGAGGCGGTGATCGAGGCCATCCGCAGCGGCGCGGGCGCAGCGCTGGACTTCGGCGCGGCGGGGGCGGGCCACGCCGAGTGCAATCGGTATGCGTACGGGTTGATCCTGAACGGCAGGATGCACGACTTCTTTAGCGACCCGCAGTTCGTGCAGGAGGTGATCGCGGCCAGCGCCCATCTGGTCGTGGACCGGGCGGCCAAGGGCCGCCTGCTGTGGACGGTCGCCGCGTTCCTCGTCCCCCACCCCGGCATCTTCGCGCGTGCGGCAGTGCGCTTCGCGAAGCTGGCGTGGAGCGCGCGGCGCGACCTCATCGCGGCGCGCGGCCGGGTGCGCAAGCTCTCCTTCTTCGTGCACAATTTCATGGACTCCAGCGCCCTCGAGCGCGACCGCTGCGAGGCCTGTTCGTTCATGGTGATGACGGCCGGAGGCCCGATGTCGATGTGCGTGCACAACGCGAAGCGCGACGATTACCTCCTGGTGCCGGCCGAGGTCCGGCGCCAGCAACGGCTCATGTACTTCAACCCTTCCACAGGCAGGCTCGAGCGCGAGGTGCCGGGCAGGATTTCGGTCACATTGACGCGCAAGAACGCCAGCGGACGCGTCGGTCGGGGGATGCGATGAACAGACTTTGGGGCCTGCTTGCCGCCGCCTTGGTGGCAGGCTGCGCGGTCGTGCCACGTCCGGTCGGGAGCCCGGCCGCCTCCGGAGCGCCCCCGTACGAGAGCTGGGCACGGGTGCTGGAGAAACATGTCGATGACGCCGGAAGGGTGAATTTCCCGGCCCTGGCGAAGGATCGCGCGGATCTCGACCGCTTCGTGGCTTACGTGTACGACATCGGCCCGAACAACCATCCGCAGCGGTTTGCGTCGTCACGGCACGTCCTGGCCTATCACCTCAACGCCTACAACGCGTTGGCCATGTTCAGGGTCATCGAATCCGGAATTCCCGATTCGCTGGCCGGGTTGCGCAAGGTCGGCTTCTTCTATCTCGGCAAGCTGCAGGTCGGCGGGGAAGCGATCTCACTGTACGACTACGAGAACAAGGTGATCCGCGCCCTGGGCGAGCCGCGCATCCATTTCGCGCTGAACTGCATGTCGATCGGTTGCCCGCGCCTGCCGCGCGAACCGTTCCTCCCGGACACGCTGGAGATGCAGCTCGAACGCGAAACACGGCGATTCCTCAACGACGCGCGCCATGTGATGGTCGACGATTCGGCCAGGGTGCTGCGTCTCTCCGAGATCTTCAAGTTCTACACCGGCGATTTTCTCGCCGTCGCGCCGTCGCTCGCTGCCTACGTGAATCGCTACCGTGACGCCAAGGTGCCCGAGGGCCATGCGATCGCGTTCATCCCCTACGACTGGACCATCAATCGGCAGCCGCGCTAGCGGCGGATGGCGGCGGCGATGTCGCGGGCGAGGACCTGGAGGGCCTTGCTGTGCGCCGCCGCGATTCCCGCGGCATCGCGCGTGGGTGCGGATTCGCGCGCAATGGTCTGGCCGCTGCGCGCCGCACCCGTGGCGGGCGTCACGGTCCAGAGTGCCTCCAGCGTGGCGCCCTCGTCGAGGGAAGACTCGAAGCGCTGCACCTCCACCGCCACCTTGTGATCCACCGGCAGCGACGTGCCCTGCCGCGCGGAGAACACGCGCGTGGTGCCCAGCTCCCGGCGCAGGTTCTCCGCCAGCACGCGCGGGATGGCGGACTTGAGCGATTCCGCCCAGCGATTGGCGTCGTCGATGTCGACCCGGTTGGGACCGGTGCGGATGACCATCGCGGTGCGGTCCACCCCCTCCGGCACCGATACCACGCCCACCTGCACGACCGGTGAGAGGCCCGCCACGGGGGCCGGCGGCGCCGAGAGCGTGAAGAAACTTTCCTTGGGCGCGCTCGCGCAGGCCGCGAGCGCGAACGCAATGGCGACGCAGATCGCACGCTTCATTTCGACTCTCCCCGCTTGCCGCGGATCAGCGATTCGGGATGGCGCTCGAGGTAGTCCGTGAGCGTGCGCACCGACTCGGCCGCGCGCCGCACTTCGTTCAGCGTCTCGCGCAGGTCGCCCTGCACTGGCGAGTCGGTGGAGAGCACCTTCTCTGCCGCGCCCAGCGTCTTCTTCGCCTGCTCGATCGCGGCCTTCATCTCGGGGGCGATCTCGCTCTCGAGCCGTCCCAGCAGCGCATCGGCCTTCTTGAGCGAGCCCTCGAGCGCGGCCAGGGACTTGCGCAGGTCCTCGCCGATCTTGTCGAACGGCACCTTCTCCAGCTTCGCGACGATGTTGGCCACGGACTCCTGCAGCTCGCCCAGCCCGCCGGCGATCGTCGGCACCTCCGGGGGCTTCTTCGCGAGGTCCATTGTCGCCTTGGGCGCCTTCGGGAAGAACTCCAGGGCCACATAGAGCTGGCCGGTGAGCAGGTTGGAGTTACGGAGCTGCGCGCGCAACCCGCGATCGACGAAGCGCTGGATGCGTTGCTGGGGCGTGAGGTCCGCGAGGCCGGCGCGCGACTGCGGGTCGCGATAGCGCGAGCGCAGCCGCTCGGGATAGAGGTCCACTTCCACCACGGTGAGGAACCGCACCGGCTCGGGATTGAACTCGAGGTCGATGCGCTTCACCTCGCCGACATTGATGCCGCGGAAGTCCACCGCCGAGCCGATCTGCAGCCCGCGGACGGTCTGCGTGAACTTCATCACCACGGTCTCGATGACGGTCTCGCGCGGTCGGAAAGCGCGGATGCGGTTGTCGAACAGGGCAAACTCCGCGTTCGCCGCGATCGGCGGGCGCTGCATCTCCTCGGGCGGCGTCTCGAAGCTGATGCCGCCCAGCAGCACGGTGAGCAGCGACTGCATCTGCACGCGCACGCCGCTCGCGTCCAGGCCGACCTCCGCGCCGCTCGCGTTCCAGAAGCGCGTCTCGGCATTGACCAACTTGTCGAACGGGGCTTCGACGAAGACGCCGACGCGCACCTGCTTGCCGTCGGGCGGCACGTCGGTGGACACCACGCGCCCGGCGAGGACGCCGCGGAAGTACACCGGTGAGCCGATATCGAGCGAGCCGAGGTCGTCGGCGCGTAGCACGAAGCCCTTTCCCGGAAGGTCGGATGTGATGGCCGGCGGCGTCTCGAGGCCGTCGAAGGTCCTGCGCTCCTTGGCCGACTTTCCCGGATCCGCGCCGATATAGGAGCCCGCGAGCAGCGTTCCCAGCCCCGAGATCTGCCCGCCGGCGATCCGCGGGCGCACGACCCAGAAGCGCGTGTCCTCGACCAGGAAGCCTTTGGCGGCGCCGCGCTCGATCTCCGCATGCACCAGGACCAGCTTGTTGTCCTCCGAGAGCTTCACCGACTTCACCGTGCCGATGTCCACCGACTTGTAGCGGATCTTGGTCTTGCCGGCCTCGATTCCCTCCGCCGAGCGGAACTGGATGACGATGTCGGGCCCGCGGTTCTTGAACCCCTGCAGCGCCAGCCACCCGCCCACCACCAGCGCCACGATCGGGATGATCCAGACC
>JBKJYC010000152.1:0-3875 GCA_046715885.1 Usitatibacter sp. | reverse complement strand
GCGCAGCTCTTCGAGGCGCGGGTGAACGAGGCCGTGGCGCAGGGCGCGCGCCTGCTCGCCGGCAACGTGCGCCACGGCGCGCTCTACGCGCCGACCGTCCTCGACCGCGTGAAGCCGGAGATGACGGTGGTGAAGCAGGAGACCTTCGGGCCGGTCTCGCCGGTGATCCGCTTCGGCACCATCGACGAGGCGATCGCGATCGCGAACGGCACCGCCTATGGGCTGTCCTCCGCCGTCTGCACCAACCGCCTCGACTACGTGATGCGCTTCGTCGCCGAGCTGCAGGTGGGCACGGTGAACGTGCGCGAAGTGCCCGGCTATCGCTTGGAACTGACACCGTTTGGTGGTATCAAGGATTCGGGACTCGGCTACAAGGAAGGCGTGCAGGAAGCGATGAAGAGCTTCACCAACCTGAAGACGTTCAGCTTGCCGGGCGCGTGAGGATTGCAGACTTTACTTAACCTGCTGGCCAGCGTCGCCCTCCTCGTGTGGGGCACGCACATCGTGCGCACCGGGATCCTGCGCGTCTTCGGCGCGGACCTGCGCCGGCTCCTGTCCAAGAGCGTCTCGAACCGCGCCTCGGCGTTCTTCGCCGGCCTCGGCGTCACCGGCATCGTCCAGTCCTCCAGCGCCACGGCGCTCATCGCCAGCTCGTTCGTCGGCCAGGGCCTGATCGCCCTGGGACCGGCGCTGGCCATCATGCTGGGCGCCGACGTCGGCACGGCGCTCGTCGCCCAGGTCTTCTCGCTCGACCTGCGCTGGCTCTCGCCGCTGCTGATCTTCTTCGGCGTCGTGTTCTTCCTGTCGCGCAAGAACACGCGCGCCGGCCAGCTCGGCCGCGTGGCGATCGGCCTGGGGCTCATCATCCTGGCGCTGCAGCTGGTGATGGCGGCCACGCAGCCCATCACCCAGGCGCAGGGCGTGAAGGTGATCTTCGCGACGCTTACCGGCGACCGCATGCTCGACATGCTGATCGGCGCCGTGTTCACCGTCTTCTCGTGGTCGAGCCTGGCCATCGTGCTGCTCGCCGCCACGCTCGTCGCCTCGAGCGTGATCCCGGTGGAGGTCGGCATGTGCCTGGTGCTGGGTGCCAACCTCGGCAGCGGCGTCCTCGCCCTCCTGGTCAACCTGAACACGCCCGGCGCGGGCCGGCGCGTCGCGTTCGGCAACCTGCTCTTCAAGGTCGTGGGCTGCCTCATCTTCGCGACCGCGTTGCCGTGGGTGATCGAGCTGATCGCGAGGTTCGATCCCGACACGCGCCGCCAGGTGCTCGACTTCCACGTCCTCTTCAACGTGACCATCGCGCTCCTCTTCATCGGGTTCACGGATTCCATCGGCCGCCTGGTGGCGAGGATGGTGCCCGAGGCCACCGGCACCACCGCGCAGACGGCGCCGAAGCACCTCGACGCCGCGGCGCTGACGACCCCGGCGCTGGCCCTCGCGAATGCGGCGCGCGAGACGCTGCGCATCGGCGACGTCGTCGAGCAGATGTTGAACGGCATGCTGCAGGTGATCCGCAACAACGACTCGCGCCTGGTCCAGGAGATGATCAAGCTGGACGACGACGTGGACCGGCTCTACACGGCGGTGAAGCTCTACCTCACCCAGATCAGCCGCGAGGCGCTGGACGAGCGCGACGGCCGGCGCTGGGCGGAGATCATGTCGCTCACCATCAACCTCGAGCACGTGGGCGACATTCTCGAGCGCATCCTCCAGGACCTGCGCGACAAGAAGATCTCGCAGCGCCTTTCGTTCTCCAGCGCGGGCATGCAGGAGATCGAGGAGCTGCACGCGAAGCTGATCGCCAACCTGCGCCTGGGGCTCTCCGTGTTCCTGAACGGCGACCTGAAGAGCGCGCAGATGCTGATCGCCGAGAAGGAGCGCTTCCGCGACCTCGAGCGGCGCTACGCCGGCACGCACCTGGACCGGCTCTCGGGGCTGACGGTGCAGTCCATCGAGACCAGCTCGCTGCACCTGGACGTCATCAGCGACATGCGCCGCATCAACTCCTTCTTCTGCTCGACCGCCTATCCGATCCTCGAGCAGGCGGGCCAGCTGCGGCGCAGCCGGCTGCGGGGCGCCACCGGGATGTACGAGGCGCGGCCCGACCTGACCCCGCCGCCCGGCACCGACCTCGCGGGACCCGCCAAGTAGCAATGGGCCTCCAGCTCCCGGAGATCGAACGCCTCTTCCGCGACCGCGGTCACATCGCCTACGGCGGCGAGGGCGTGAGCCAGCTCGAGCATTCGCTGCAGTGCGCGCAACTGGCGGAAGACAACGGCGCCCCCGACACGCTGGTCGCCGCGTGCTTCCTGCACGACCTCGGGCACCTGCTCAATCCCCAGGGCGAGACGCCGACGGCGCGCGGCATCGACGACCAGCACCAGTACTTCGCCATCCCTTTCATCCGGCCGATCTTCCCGGCAGCGGTCGTCGAGCCCATCCGCCTGCACGTCGATGCCAAGCGCGCGCTCTGCGCCCTCGACCCCGGTTACCTCGACGCGCTCTCGGAGGACTCCAAGCGCAGCCTCGCGCTGCAGGGCGGCACCTACTCGCCCGCCGATGCCGCGGCCTTCGCGGCGAAGCCCTACGCGCGCGACGCGATGCAGCTTCGGCGCTGGGACGACGCGGCCAAGGTGCCGGGCAAACCCACGCCGCCGCTGCGCCACTATCTCGACGTCGCCGATCGCTGCCTCCTGCCCTGACCGTTTGATTTCCCTCGGCTACACTGGCCTTTTCGTCGGAACGGGAGCCCGGGCATGAAGAAGGCCGCGCAAGGCAAGGACGATGGCGGCATCGTCGAGGCGATCCGCAAGTCCACCATCGGCAAGGTGAAGGTCGCGGTCTCGGACATCGACGGCATCCTGCGCGGCAAGTACATCCACCGCGACAAGTTCTTCTCGGCCGTGGAGGGCGGCTTCGGCTTCTGCGACGTGGTCTTCGGCTGGGACCTGCACGACCAGACCTACGACAACACCAGGCTCACGGGCTGGCAGCACGGCTATCCCGACGCGATGGTGCGGCTGGACCTTGCCACGTATCGAACCGTCCCCTGGGACAACAACGTGCCGTTCTTCCTCGGCAACTTCGTCACCGCCGACGGGGGGCCGCACCCGGCATGCCCGCGCCAGCTCCTGAAGCGCGTGCTGGCGCGCGCCGAGAAGATGGGCTTCGGCGTCATGATGGGCGCGGAGTACGAGTTCTTCAATTTCGCCGAGACCCCGCAATCGTGGGCCGCGAAGAACGGCGCGGCGCCCACGACGATCACCTCCGGCATGTTCGGCTACTCGCTATTGCGGGCGAACCTGAACCGCGAGTACTTCAATGCCCTCATGGACGAGACCGCCGCTTTCGGCATTCCCATCGAGGGCCTGCACACCGAGACCGGTCCCGGCGTGTACGAAGTCGCGATCCAGTTCTCCGAGGCGCTCGAGGCCGCGGACCGCGCGCTGCTCTTCAAGACGGCGGCCAAGGAGATCGGGCACCGCTTCGGGATCATGCCGTCGTTCATGGCGAAGTGGAGCGCGCAGTATCCCGGCTGCTCGGGCCACCTGCACCAGAGCCTCACCGACGGGAAGAAGAACCTGTTCTACGATGCGAAGGGGAAGAACGGCGGCATGTCGAAGCTCTTCGAGAGCTACCTGGCGGGGCAGTGCGCGGTGCTGATGCAGATGGCGCCGATGTTCTGGCCCACCGTCAACTCCTACAAGCGCCTCGTCGACGGCTTCTGGGCGCCGGTGAAGCCCACGTGGGCGGTGGATAACCGCACCGCTTCCTTTCGCGTGATCCCCGGGTCGTCCAAGTCCACGCGCCTGGAGACCCGCTGTCCCGGCGCCGACATGAACCCGTACCTCGCGGCCGCGGCGGTCATCGCG
>JBKJYC010000151.1:0-4795 GCA_046715885.1 Usitatibacter sp. | reverse complement strand
GGCCATACCCGCTGCCTTCGGCGCGATCGTCGTGCAGATCATGCTCATCGACCTTGTTTTCTCGTTCGACTCGATCATCACGGCCGTCGGCATGGTGAAACAGATCGAGGTCATGATCGCCGCCGTCATCGTGTCGGTCGTGCTGATGATGGCCTTCGCTGCACCGATCGGCCGCGTCGTGTCAGAGCACCCGAGCATCAAGATGCTCGCGCTCGCCTTCCTGGTGCTGGTCGGGGTGGTGTTGCTCGCCCAGGGATTCGATCACGATTTTCCCAAGGGCTACGTCTACTTCGCCATGGCGTTCTCGGTCGCGGTGGAGATACTTAACATCCGCGCGCGCGGCCGCCGCGCCGCGCAGGCCGTGCACCTGCATGCACCGTACGCGAAACTGGCGCGGCAGGCCGGCGGCGAAACGAACGCCCGTCGCTCCGGTTCCGAGGATAGAGACGGCTGAAGCGCGCAGTTCGCGCGCGACTCAGACCCACAAACGCAAACGCCCAACCTTTGTGGGGTTCGGCGTTTGACTGTGTAGCACCCTGGCGATGACCTACTTTCTCACGGGCAATCCGATCCTTGGCAAAGGTGGTCGACGAAGAGCTTCGCAGCGACGGGTAGCGCCTCGTAGGAGCGCACGCCGATGAGGAAGCGCCGCGCCGCCCACGGCTCCTCGAGGCGGATCTTGCGCAATCCCAACGGCTTCAGGAACGGCGTAACCACGGCCTCGGGGAGGATCCCGATCCCGAGCCCGTGGCTCACCATCAGGCACAGCGCGTCGTAGCTCGTGACCTGGATGCGGATGCGCAGCGTCCGGTTCAGCCGCGCAGCCGCATCGATCACGGGGGCGATCACCAGGCTTCCGGTGTGCAGGCCCACGTAGTCGTAGTCCAGGGTCTCGGCGACCGTGATCGACTTGCGCCGTGCCAGAGGGTGCTTCGCCGGCGTGATCATGACCAGGCGGTCGTGCCGGTACGGGAAGGTCTCGAGCCCTGGCGTCGGCCCGGACTCGGTGAATACGCAGAGGTCGGCCTCGTTCTCGAGGATCAGCCGCGGCATGTGGATGCTGATCTTTTCCTCCAGCTGGATCTGCACGTCGGGATGCTTCTCCACGAACGTGCGGATCGACTCGGGCAGGAACTGCGTGATGGTGGAGATGTTGGCGTAGACGCGCACCTGGCCGCGCACGCCTGCTGCGAAGGCGCGCATCGAAACCTGGATGTTCTCCAGCTCGTGCAGGGCGGTGCGGGCCATGTTGCGCAATGCGGCACCCGCGGCCGTCGCCTCGACGCCCTTGTTCGAGCGGCTGATGAGCTGCGTCTTGAGAAAGTCCTCCAGCTCGCTGATCCGTTTGCTCACCGCGGCGGCCGCGATGTGCTCGCGCTCCGCGGCGCCCGCGATGCTGCCTTCCTCCAGCACGGCGATGAACAGGCGCAGCGACGTCGGATCGAGCCTCATGGGGCCAAGGATACTGCCATCGCGGTTGGCGATGGCAGCCTCGCGAAAGACTGATTCCCAGGCGGGTTTGCGGGGCAGATACTGATTGCGCACACCACCCAAAAAACCCCGAGGAGAATCACCATGGCCCTGCGCCCCGAGTTCGACAATCCCCGCTTCAAGGAAGGTCTTGCAATCCGCCGCGAGGTGCTCGGACCCGAGTACGTCGACAAGTCGGTGCAGAGCGCCGAGGACTTCATGGTCCCGATGCAGAAGATGACCACCGAATGGTGCTGGGGCGAGACCTGGAGCCGACCGGGGCTGGACCGCAGGACCCGCAGCATGCTCAACATCGCGATGCTCACCGCGCTCAACCGCCCGAACGAGATCCGCCTGCACGTGCGCGGCGCGCTCAACAATGGCCTCACCGTGAAGGAAATCCAGGAAGTGCTCATCCATACGTGCATCTACTGCGGCGTCCCCGCCGCGCTCGACGCCTTCAAGATCGCCAAGGAAGTGATCGACACCGTGGCGGCCGAGAAGAAGGCGGGCCAATGAGCGCCGGCGGCAAACAGACGGTCGGGTTCGTAGGGCTGGGCGCGATGGGCTGGCCGATGGCCAGCAACCTTGTGAAAGCCGGGTTCGACGTGCGCGTGTTCGATGCTCGCGCCGAGGAAGCGGCCCGGTTTGCCAGGGAAGTGGGCGGCAAGGCCGTGGCGACGCTGCGCGCCGTGGGTGAAGGCTCCGACGCCGTCGTCACGATGCTGCCGACGAGCAAGATCGTGGGTTCCGTGCTGCTGGACGCGAACGGCCTCGCCGACGGCCTTCGGCCCGGCAGCACGGTAATCGAGATGTCCTCGGGCGTTCCCACTGAAACGGCCGAGATCGCGAAGAAGCTCGCGGCCAGGAAGATCGACCTCATCGACGCGCCGGTCTCCGGCGGGGTCAAGAAGGCGGTCACGGGCGAGCTGGCGATCATGGTCGGCGGCGACAAGGCGGTCGCCGACAAGGCCGCGCCGATCCTCAAGGCCATGGGAAAGTCGATCATCCACGCCGGCCCCGTGGGCTGCGGCCAGGCGATGAAGGCGCTGAACAACCTCGTGTCCGCCGGCGGCTTCCTGATCGGCGTCGAGGCGCTGCTGGTGGGCAAGAAGTTCGGCCTCGACCCGGCAGTGATGGTCGACATCCTCAACGCGTCGACCGGCATGAACAACAGCACGCAAGTGAAGTTCAAGCAGTTCGTGCTCTCGGGCTCCTATGCCTCGGGCTTCGCGCTCGACCTCATGGTGAAGGACATCGGCATCGCCATGGACGTCGCCAGGGATCTGGACGTCGATGTGCCGTTCTCGGAGCTGTGCAGCGAGATCTGGGCCTCGGCCAAGAAGGACCTCGGGCCCGGGCACGACCACACCGAAGTCGCGAAGTACGCATCGAGAACTGCGGAAGTACCGCTGAATTGACCAGCCCCGCTGAACTGACAAGACCACCGGAGAGAGACATGAAATCCATTTTTCGCAAGACCGTCCTGGGGCTGGCACTGCTTGGCGCCAGCGCCGCCGCCCTCGCGCAGGAATATCCCACGCGCGCCATCACCATGCTGGTCCCCTTCCCCGCCGCCGGCTCCACCGACGTGCTCGGGCGGGTGCTGGCCGACACGATGGGCAAGATCCTGAAGCAGCCGATCGTGGTCGAGAACGTGGGCGGCGCCGGCGGCACCATCGGCGCGGCGAAGGCGGCCAAGTCGAAGAACGATGGCTACACCATCTTCTTCCACAACATGGCACACGCTTCCGCACCCTCGCTCTACCGCTCGCTGCCCTACGACCCGGTCGCGGACTTCGAACCCATCGGGCTCGTGACCGACGTGCCGATGATCCTCGTCTCGCGCAAGGATTTCCCGCCGACCGACATGAAGGCGCTGCTCGCCTACGTGAAAGGCAACAAGGGCAAGGTCACCTTCGCCAACGCGGGCATCGGTGCGACCTCGCACATGTGCGCGATGCTCTTTACGAGCGCGCTGCAGGCCGACGTCACCAGCGTGCCCTACAAAGGCACGGGCCCGGCGTTGAACGACCTCATGGGCGGCCAGGTGGACCTGCTCTGCGACCAGCCGGCCGCGACGACCGCGCTGATCAAGGGAGGGCGCATCAAGGCTTATGCCGTTGCGAACCCCACGCGCCTGAAGACGATGCCGGAAGTGCCGACGTTCGCCGAAGGCGGCCTTGAAGGGTTCCAGCTCGCCGTATGGCACGGCCTGTACGCGCCCAAGGGCACGCCCAAGCCGGTACTCGACAAGCTGCAAGCCGCGCTGCAGCAGGCGCTCAAGGATCCGGCGCTGGTCACGAAATTCGCGGAGCTGGGCACCGAGCCGGTCGCCACCAACCGTGCGAGCGCCGAGCCTTTGCGCGCCCACGTGAAGGCCGAGCTCGACAAGTGGGGTCCGATCATCAAGAAGGCCGGCGTCTACGCCGACTAGGCGGGCGGAGCCACCGCCACGTCGGTCTGGCCGCTGTCTCTCAGCGCCCGCTCGACAAAGCCCGAGGACTTCATCTCCTCGATGAACGCCGCGAGATACTTCGCGGCGTTCTTCCTTCCCTTCGGTACGCCGCAGGCCTGGCGGATCACCATAAAACTGTCGGGGAACACACGCAGGCCCCGGTTCTCCCGCGCCGCGGATTCGAGCGGTTGGCGCACTCCTGCAACGGCTTCGAGCCTTTCGGCCAGGAACTGGTTGATCGCCGCCCGGGAACTGTCCGAGCGCACGAGTTGCGCGTGCTTGATTTCGCGAGTGAGGTAGAGGTCGTAGGCCGTCTTGAGCCCGACTGCGATGCGCACGCCCGGTCGATCGACTTCTGCGACCGACTTCAGGGCTGACAGGTTGGCGACCAGGTAAGTGCCCTCGATGTGCACATAGGCATCCGTGAAGTCGATGTCGGTCGCGCGCGCCGGATCGATGGCGAGGAAGGCCACGTCCCAGGTTCCCTCCTTCACCGCGTCGGCGAGCTTGCCGGCGGTCTCGTAGGTCGTGAACTTCACCGCCACGCCGAGGCGCTTCGCGAGCTCGCGCGCGAGCGCCGCACCTACCCCGCGCGGATCGCCGCCCCCCGGATCGCGCTGGGCGATGACGGGATTGCCGAGGTTGATGCCCGCCCGCAGGAAGCCGGTCGGCGCGAACTCCGACCGGACCTCGGGCGAAACCTCCGTCACGCTTGAATCTTCGCGTCGGTGATGAGCTTCTGGTAGCGCGCGACCTCGGCGCGCCAGAAGTCGCCGAATTGCTTCGGGCTGCCCGCGCTCACCACCGCGTCGAGCGCGTGGAATCGTTTCACCACTTCGGGGTGCTTGAGCACGGCGTGCACTTCCG
>JBKJYC010000150.1:0-3739 GCA_046715885.1 Usitatibacter sp. | reverse complement strand
TGCTCGGAGGCGAAGAACGCCCCGGCGTCGGCCAGCAGCTTCTTCGCGAACGGGAGGTACACGTGCTTCGCATCGAACTCCGGCTCGGGGTCCAGGCGCGCGACCAGCTTCCAGATCGCGTAGCCCGCGGCCGCCGCGAGCACGACCCCCGTCGCGACGGCGGAAGGAGCCTCGCGCCGCGCGTTCACGGCTTCAGTAGACGCGGCGCAGGAGGTGCGCTTCGTGCAGCACGTGCGTCGCGATCTCCTCGATCGACTTGGTGGTCGAGTCGAGGTAGGGAATGTCCGTCTGCCTCATGAGCTTCTCGGCCGCGCTCACCTCATAGCGGCAGTTCTCCACGGCGGCGTACTTCGAGTCGGGACGGCGCTCGCGGCGGATCTGGTGCAGGCGGTCGGGCGCGATGGAGAGCCCCCACACCTTGTGCTTGTGCGGCAGGAGCGAGGGCGGCAGGCGATTGGCCTCGAGGTCCTCGGGGATGAGCGGGTAGTTGGCCGCCTTGATGCCGAACTGCATCGCCATGTACAGGCAGGTCGGCGTCTTGCCGCTGCGCGAGACACCCACGAGGATGATGTCGGCCTCCTCGAGCCCGCGGTGCGTGACGCCGTCGTCGTGGGCGAGGGTGTAGTTGATCGCCTCGATGCGGTGGTTGTAGTCCTTGGCGTTGCCGGCGCTGTGGCTCTTGCCCACCGCGTGCGTGGACTTGACCCCGAGCTCGCTCTCCAGCGGGACGATGAAGCGCTCGAAGACGTCGAGCACCAGGCCGTCGGCTTTGTTGATCTCCTCGCGCACGGGGTCGTCCACGATGGAGCTGAAGATGAGCGGGCGCTGGCCCAGCTCGTGGTTCGACTCGTTCACTTCCTGGACCGCCGCGCGCGCCTTCTCCACGGTGTCGATGAAGGGCAGGGTGACGCGCAGGAAATCGACGTCGGCGAACTGGGTGAGGAGAGAGGAGCCGAGTGCCTCGACGGTGAGGCCGGTGCGGTCGGAGATGTAGTAGACGCGGCGTCGCTGGGCCATTCAGTTCATCCGGCGCGCGGCCGGCGTCATTTTGCGGCGCAACAATGGTGCGGTGCGTCCCGTATAATTGCAAGCTCCGTCGGCTCCCTCGCTCCCCGAAGCATCATGGCTTCCCGTTACGCCCTCCCGCTCGAGCAGCTGCGCATGACCGACGTGGCCAGCGTCGGCGGCAAGAACGCTTCCCTGGGCGAGCTGATCAGCCAACTGGCGGCCACCGGCGTGCGCGTGCCGGGCGGCTTCGCGACCACCGCGGCGGGCTTCGACGAGTTCCTCGCCCACAACGACCTCAAGGCCGGAATCGATGCCGAGCTCGCGAACCTCGATGTGGAGGATGTCGGCGCGCTCGCAAAGGCCGGTGCCCGCATCCGCGCGCGAGTCGAGGCCGGGTCCCTGCCTCCCGCGCTCGAGCAGGCGATCCGCGAGGAGTACGCGCGCGTGAGCGCCGGAGAGGCCGTCGAC
Source organism: Usitatibacter sp. (assembly GCA_046715885.1). GTDB lineage: Bacteria > Pseudomonadota > Gammaproteobacteria > Burkholderiales > Usitatibacteraceae > Usitatibacter. The sequence goes on along the minus strand of JBKJYC010000150.1, from coordinate 2,263 downwards.
GCAGCCGAGGCCTCGGCGGCCTCTTTCGCCGTCCGCTCCAGCGCCACCGCCGAGGACCTGCCCGACGCTTCCTTCGCCGGCCAGCAGGAGACCTACCTCAACATCCGCGGCATCGAGAACGTGCTCGATGCCGTGAAGCGCGTTTTCGCGTCCCTGTACAACGACCGCGCCATCGCCTACCGGGTCCACAAGAATTTCTCGCACGCGGAAGTCGCCATCTCCGCGGGGGTGCAGCGCATGGTGCGCAGCGACCGGGGTGCCGCCGGCGTCATGTTCACGATGGACACCGAGTCGGGATTCCGCGAGGTGGTGTTCATCACGTCGAGCTACGGCCTGGGCGAGACCGTCGTGCAGGGCTCGGTGAATCCGGACGAGTTCTACGTCTCCAAGCTGTGCCTGGCCAACGGCAAGCCCGCGGTGCTGCGGCGCAGCCTCGGCGGCAAGGCGATCAAGCTGGTCTTCACCGAGGACGCCAAGGCGGGCAAGTCGGTGAGCGAAGTCGAGGTCGCGCCCGGCGATCGCGATCGTTTCTCGCTCGCGGATCCCGAGATCGAGGAGCTCGCGCGCTACGCGGTGGCGATCGAGAAGCACTACGGCCGCCCGATGGACATCGAGTGGGGTCGCGACGGCGTGGACGGCAAGCTCTACATCCTCCAGGCGCGTCCCGAGACGGTGAAGAGCCAGGAGACGAAGACCCGTACGCTCACGCGCTATCGGATCGGCAAGCGCGGCGAGGTGCTCGCCTCGGGCCGCGCCATCGGTTCGAAGATCGGGCAGGGCAGGGTGCGCGTGATCGAGGACGTCGCGGAGATCGCGCGCGTGCAGGAGGGCGACGTGCTGGTCACCGACATGACCGATCCGAACTGGGAGCCGGTGATGAAGCGCGCCTCGGCCATCGTCACCAATCGGGGCGGTCGCACGTGCTTCTCCGGCGATACCCGCGTGCTGACCAATGCGGGCTTCCTGACTTTCCGCGAGCTGCACGAGCGCGGCCATGAAGGCCTGAGCGTTCCGTCGCTGAACCGCACGACACTCAAGATCGAGTGGAAACCGGTCCTTGCGGTCATGAAGCGGGTCGCGCGAATGATCCGGGTCGGCATTTCCCAGACCGGCCGCACGCAAGGTAACGACCTGAAGCTCACCCCTGATCACAAGATGCTGAGCCTGGTAAGCGGGGAACTGGCTGACCGCGAGATCCAGGACATCCTTGAGAAACAGGACTGCGTCCTGCTCGCCCAGCAGCTGCCGCAGCTCTCGGCTTCGACCCGGAAGGAGCACTCGCTGGCCTACCTTCTGGGCGGATTGATGACAGACGGCCATGTTCACTTGTCGAGGACCCATGGCGAGGTCATGTTCATCCAGAAGCCGGAGGTCGCGAAGCTCAGCTTCATCGCACGGATGAACGAGGCGCTCGAAGCCAATTACGGAAAGGGATTCAAGGAATCCGCAAAGCAGGTTTCGAGCGGCTTCATCCGGGGCAAGCAGGTGGTCGGGTCCGCAAACGCGTATCGCTGCTATTCCAAGGCGATCGCGACCGCCGTGCGGGACGAGCAGGACACGATCGTGACCACCTTGCTGAAGGGCGACGTTGAAGTGGCCTGCCATTTCCTCGCCGGGGTTATCGATGGCGATGGCAGTTTCCTCAATGGCCGGGTCAACGTGTACGTTGGGGGCGGCGATCTCCTCGAAGCCGTCATCGTCGCTTGCTTGCGCATCGGCATCGTGCCGCAGGTTTCCCCCAATCGATCGATCTACAACGTGCAGATCGTGGAGAAGCTGGACCTGCTGGCACGGTACACATCCCGGATCCCCTGTCGGGACGAGCGCGATGTCGGCAGCCGCTTCTTCAGCACCCGCCAGCTACTGCCGGACACTGTCAACTCGGACGTCAACAATCGAGTGCGCAAGAACTTGCTGATCGACGCTCGCGGCTTGAGCAAGCATTTGCCGGCCGTTGGCGACGACCGGCTGAAGAGTAGCCTCGAGCATTTGTTGGCGTCCGACCTGCGTCAGGCCAGGGTCGGATTGGAAGAGACCCTCGCCGACGCGGACGTCTACAACATCACTGTTGGCGACAACCACAACTACATCGTCTTCACCGAGCGGTACACGCCGGTTCTAGTGAACAACTGCCACGCGGCGATCATCGCCCGCGAGCTGGGCGTGCCCGCCGTCGTCGGCTGCGAGGACGCCACCGACACCCTGAAGGAGGGTGCGGAGGTCACGGTGTCCTGCTCCGAGGGCGACACCGGCTTCATCTACG
>JBKJYC010000149.1:0-5056 GCA_046715885.1 Usitatibacter sp. | reverse complement strand
CTGTTCCACGTGGCCTGCCTGCCGGTGGCGTTCGGATCCTCGCCCGATATCGCCGCCGCAGCTTAGGACGCGAGCCCGACCGGGGGTGTCACGTCGGCCATGATCCCTATGTAGAAGACGAAGAGGTGAACCGCGATGAGCGGGATCACCAGCCCGCTGCGGGCGCCGAGCTCGACGATCACCGGCGCCATCAGGGTCGCCACCAGGATGTAATTGGCCGTCGTCGGAACGCCGGCGCCGATCAGCAGGCAGATCACCGCGGTCAACACCAGCATCAGGAACACGTTGCCCGCCGAGATCGCCTCGACGAAGTCGGTCATCATCAGGCCCATGCCGGTGAGCGTGATGGCGCCCACGATGAGGCCGGCGCTCGCGCACGCCACCGCGATGCCGACCATGTTGCGCGCCGACAGCACTAGGCCGCGCCACAAGTCGTAGAAGCCCTTGCGCAGCGCGGCCCGGCCCGAGCCGGTCTTGCGGAACACGGACACCAGCCAGGGCTGGATCACGACCATCACGATCGAGGTCACCGTCCCCCAGAAGGCGGAGGTTCCGGGCGAGAGGTCCTCGACCATCAGGCACCACAGGAGGACCACGATCGGGATGAAGAAATGCATGCCCGCGCGAACCGTGGGCCAGGTGGGGGGAAGCGTCACCACCGGCGAGGTGGGATCGTCTAGGGGCAGGTCGGGATAGCGCGACGACCACGCGAGCAGGGCGAGATAGATCACCAGCGTGGTGCCGGCGAGCACCCAGTTCGAGGACTCGCCGAACAACATGCGCACGCCCTTGATCAGGCAATAGACCGCCATCAGCGCGAGGATCGTGCCGACGAACCCCATCAGCCATCCCAGGATGCGCAGCTTCCAGGGCTTGTGCACCGCCTTGATCGGCTGGATGTCGTACTTGAGCGCCTCGAGGTGCACGATGTAGAAGAGCGCGATGTAGGAGATGATCGCCGGCAGCGCCGCGTGCTTGATGATCTCCGAGTAGGGGATCCCGACGTACTCCACCATCAGGAACGCCGCGGCGCCCATCACGGGCGGTGTGATCTGCCCGTTGATCGACGAGGCGGCCTCGATGGCGCCGGCCTTCACGCCCGAGTACCCGGTGCGCTTCATCAGGGGAATGGTGAAGATCCCGCCCGACACCACGTTGGACACCGAAGAGCCGGAGACGAAGCTGTTGAGCGCCGAGGAAACCACCGCGACCTTCGCCGGGCCGCCGCGCAGGTGGCCGAGCAGGGCGAGGGAGACTTGCAGCATGAAGTTGCCGGCGCCCGCGATGTCGAGCAGCGTGCCGAACATCACGAACAGGAAGACGAACGCTACCGATACCCCCAGCGCCACGCCATAGACGCCTTCGGTCGTGAGCCAGAAGTGCGACACGAAGCGCGAGACCGACGCGCCCTTGTGCTGCAGCGCCTCGGGCATGAACGGCCCGGCGAAGACGTAGAGCAGGAAGAGGCCCGTGGTAATGAGCATTCCGAAGCCCATCGCCCGGCGCGTGGCCTCGAGCATCACCAGCACGCCCACGCCGCCGGCGAAGAGGTCGAGCGTCGTCGGGCTGCCGGGACGCATCGCCAGCTCCTTGTAGAACAGGAAGAGGTAGCCCGCGCAGAAGGCGCCGACGAAGGCGAGCACCCAATCGGCGAGGGGAACCACCGTGCGCGAGGAGCTCTTGAACGCCGGAAACGCCATGAAGGCGAGAAACACGGCGAAGGCGAGGTGGATCGCGCGCGCCTCGGTGTCGTTGAAGATCCCGAACCCGACCACGAAGGGCAGGGGCGAGGCGTACCAGAGCTGGAAGATCGACCACGCCGCCATCACCACCGCGAGGAAGACACCCATCTTTCCCTCGGGCTCGCGTCCGCCGAGGTCCGTGTCCTTCACGAACTGCTCGAGTTCCGGACTGGCGATCGCTACGCCCTTGGCGGCTTCCTGGCTCATCTTGTTCTCCCCCTCATGTGAAAAAGGGCGAAACAGTTGTTTCGCCCTTTCCAGCTGGATCCCCGACGGCTCGGGGATGACGTCGCTATGGCGACGTCACTTGATCCAGCCCTTCTCTTTGTAGTAGCGCGCCGCGCCTTCGTGCAGCGGTGCGGAGAGCCCGTTCTTCACCATGTCCTCGGGCTTGAGGTTGGCGAGGGCCGGATGGAGCTTCTTGAACTCCTCGAAGTTGTCGAAGACGGCCTTCACCACCGCGTACACGTTGTCCGCCGGCACCTTCGACGACGAGACCAGCGTGGCCAGCACGCCATACGTCTTCGTTTCCTGCGGATTGCCCGGATACAGGCCCGCGGGGATCGTCGCGTAGGCGTAGTACGGCTTCTCCTTCACCAGCTTGTCCACCGCGGGACCGGTGATCGACGCCAGCTTCGCGCCGCACGTGGTGGTGGGATCCTGGATGTTCGCCGACGGGTGGCCCACGCCGTAGTAGAAGCCGTCGATCTTGCCGTCGCACAGCGCCGCGCCGTGCTCGTCGGCCTTGAGCTCGGAAGCGAGCGCGAAGTCGGTGAGCTTCCAGTCCAGGGCGCCGAGCAGCTCCTCGAGGGAGGCGCGCGTGCCCGAGCCCGGGTTGCCGACGTTGAACTTCTTGCCCTTCATGTCGGTGAAGGTCTTGGCGTTGGATTCCTTGCGCGTGAGCACCGTGAACGGCTCCGGATGCAGGGACATCACCGCGCGCAAGTCGCCGTAGGCCTGGCCCTTGAACTGGCCCTCGCCCTTGAACGAGTTGTATTGCACGTCGGACTGCGCGACTCCGAGGTCGAGCTCGTTGGCCTTGATGGTGTTGATGTTGAACACGGAGCCGCCGGTGGATTCCACCGAGCAGCGGATGCCGTGCTTGGCGCGGTCCTTGTTCACCAGGCGGCAGATGGCGCCGCCCGCGGCGTAGTACACGCCGGTGACGCCGCCGGTGCCGATGGTGAGGTACTTCTGCTGCGCGGTTGCATCGGGGAGCGCGAACGCGGCGCCGACGGCGGCGCAGAGTGCCAGCGTATGAATCGGATTCTTCATTTACATCTCCTCATGTTGGACTTCGGGGTACCTAGGCCGCGTGCTTCAGGGCACGCGTGCCGGATTCGATGGCCTGGGCAAGCTTGTCGACGATCTCGTCCAGCTGGGCCTCGCTGGAGATGAAGGGTGGCGCAAGCAGCACGTGGTCGCCATGCTCGCCGTCGATGGTACCGCCCATCGGGTAGCAGAGAAGCCCGAGCTGCATCGCGTTGGCCTTCACCTTGGCGTGGAGCTTGAGCAAGGGATCGAAGGTCTGCTTCTTCGCGCGGTCCTGCACCAGCTCGATGCCGCGGAAAAGGCCGCGGCCACGGATGTCGCCCACGTGCTCGTGGCCGCCGAGCGCCTTGCGAAGGCGCGCTTCCAGGTACGCGCCGCGGGCCTTCACTTGCGCAAGCAGGGAGTCGCGCGTGATCACTTTCTGCACCGCAAGCGCGGCGGCGGCGGCGACGGGGTGTCCGATGTAGGTATGGCCGTGCTGGAAGAACCCGCTGCCCTTGCGCAACGCCTCGACGATCCGCTCGGATGCGAGCACGGCGCCGATCGGCTGGTAGCCGCCGCCAAGACCCTTGGCGATGGTCATCAGGTCGGGGCCTACGCTCTCCTGCTCGATTGCGTGCAGCGTGCCCGTGCGTCCCATGCCGCACATGACCTCGTCGGCGATGAGCAGGATGCCGTGCCGGTCGCAAATCTCGCGCACGCGCTTGAAGTAGCCCGGCGTGGGCGGCACCGCGCCCATCGTGGCGCCGACCACCGGCTCGGCGACGAAGGCAATGACGTTCTTCGCGCCGAGGCGCTGGATCTCGGCCTCGAGCTCCTGGCCGAGCCGCTCGCTGTACTGCTCGGGCGACTCGTCCTCGCGGCGGTCGCGATACTCGTAGCACGGCGACACGCGGCCCACGTCGACCAGCAGGGGCGCGAACTGCTTGCGGCGCCACATGTTGCCGCCGACCGCGAGCGCGCCCAGCGTGTTGCCGTGGTAGCTCTGCCGGCGCCCGATGAACTTCGAGCGCTGCGGCTCGCCGGTCTCGACGAAGTACTGGCGCGCCAGCTTGAGCGCCGCCTCGACCGCCTCGGAGCCGCCGGACACGAGGTACACATGGCCGATGCCGGGCGGGGCGTTCGCGATCAGGTGATCGGCGAGTTCCTCGGCCACATCGGTCGTGAAGAAGCTGGTGTGCGCGTAGGCCACCTTGTCGATCTGCGCGTGCATCGCCGCCAGGACGTCGGGATGACCGTGGCCCAGGCAAGAAACCGCGGCCCCGCCACTGGCATCGATATAGCGTTTGCCCGCGCGATCGGTGATGTAGACCCCCTTCGCCTCGATCGCGACAGGCAGGATGCCGCGCATGCTGCGGTGGATGATCTTGGTCATGGGCTGAAAACAGAGGATACCTTGACCCACCCGGTCGCGTGAAAAGCCCCCTGTCGGCTATAATCCCCGGCTTTCGAGTCACCGGAGAGGTGGCAGAGTGGTCGATTGCGGCAGACTCGAAATCTGTTGTACCGAAAGGTACCGGGGGTTCGAATCCCTCCCTCTCCGCCAGTTCAAGACGCCACCTTCATTGATCGAGGTGGCGGTAGCGTCCTGGCTTGTCGTTTCGAACCGGGGGGCTGCGCTATGTGCGTTGCTGTACAGAGCGGGCGACGTGATCGGTCTACGCTGTCCCCCATGTCACGGTCCACCGTATCGGCCTCGAGACTCTGGTCGCTAGTCGATGAGGAGTTCGCTCGCCTTCGCCCCGCGGACTGCCAGAGGTGCCTGACGCCGTTGCCGATCAGGAAAGTTCCGCCCATAGGGACCAACTGGGGCCTATCGGCCCCCCGTCCTTGCGAGAAAGGCTGCCGCCAGGTTCTACGCGACATCGAGGCGCGATTGGCACGGGACTATTCCCTCGAGGATCGTGGGAGCTCGAGATGAGCTCGAGTCCAAAGACCAGCTTGCCTGGGCGTACCTCCTGCGACGTGCGCCAGCACTTTGTCGAGCGGCGCACACACGCCCAACGCACTGAATGCATTGGCCGTCGGCTGGAATCCCATCC
>JBKJYC010000148.1:0-9622 GCA_046715885.1 Usitatibacter sp. | reverse complement strand
GAACGATGAACACGGGCGATCCGACCAGCGCGGTGATGACGCCGGGAGGCAGCTCCGTGCGCGCGACCGTGCGGCAAAGGGTGTCCACCAGCAGCATGAACGCGGCTCCGAGGACCGCGGACACGGGCAGCACGCGCGCGAACTCCGCGCCCACGAGGAGGCGCGCGGCGTGCGGCACGACCAGGCCCACCCAGCCGATGACGCCCGCGATCGCCACGCCCGCGGAAGTCACGAGCGTCGCCGCGGCGATTACCGCGAGCCGCAGACGGCCCGATTCCACGCCGAGCGCGCGCGCCTCGTCGTCGGGAAGCGAAAGGACGTTGATGCGCCAGCGCAGCAGCACCAGCGGGAGGATGCCGGCCAGCATGAGGGGGAGCGCATAGGCAAGGTCCTTCGGCAGCACCCCGGAGAAGCTGCCCAGCAGCCAGAACGTGATCGCCGGCAGCTGGTTGTAGGGGTCGGCCACGAACTTCGAGAACGCGATGCCCGCGCCGAAGAGCGAACCTACGACCACGCCGGTGAGCACGAGGGTGAGCACGCGGTCGTGCCCCCGGACCCACGCACCGATGGCCAGCACCAGCGCCACCGCCGCGAGGCCACCGGCGAACGAGAGGCCCTGGATCGCCGCTAGGGGTAGCGAAAAAAGAATTCCCGTCACCGCGCCCAGCGCGCAGCCGCCCGAAACGCCGAGGATGTCCGGAGAGACGAGCGGATTGCGGAACATGTTCTGGTAGGCCGCGCCCGCCGCGGCCAGCGCGGCGCCCACCGCGAGCGCGGCGATCACGCGTGGCCCGCGTACCAGGAGCACGACAGCGCGAACGTTTTCCGCGACTCCCGCGTCGCCGCCGGTGGCCGCGGCCCACAACACGCGCGCCACGTCGCCAGGCGGCACCGGGAAGCTCCCGACGCCCATGCTGATCGCGGTCGCCGCGAACAGCGCCGCGACGGCGAGCGCCAGCCACGCAGGGAAACGGGAGGGTACTGCGACCATCGCGCGACTATAGCGCGGGTTCCTTCACCTCGAGGATGGCGCGAATGCTGTCCACCGGCTTGGTGAGGTGGTCAAGTGATTTCACGGGCGGTGAGCTTGTACTTGAAGTCGTCGGGTGCGTACGGGTTCGCGCGCGTGCCGCCGGACTCCGCCTGCGGGTACATCAGGAATGCGAGCTTCTCGCCCTTCGAGCCGGGAAGCGTGACGTCATGCGCGTCGTTGTAGGCGAGCCAGTTCATCTCCCAGGCGCCGAAGAGCTTCTCGCGCACCGGCGGGACCAGGGGGTCGGCGAGCGTCGTGGGCGCCTGATTCTCCTCGAGGACGACCTTGCGCACGTCCGCGGGATCCACCGGAATCCAGCCGCGGCCCGTCACGAAGACTTCCGCCCGGCAGTGCTGCGCGCGCGTGACGTTCTCGGTTCCGGCGCCCAGGCTGCGGTACCCGAACCTGCTCTTCGCGACGCGCAACCCGTACACGTCGCGTGAGGGCAGCCCGATGGAGCGCGCCATGGCCACGTAGAGCGCGTTCAGATCGGCGCACTTGCCGCCGAGGTTGCCGGTCTCGAGCATCACCTTCACGTCGCCGCGGCCGCAGCCGATGGTCTTGGGATCGCGGAAGGTGTTGTCCACGATCCACTCGTAGAGCCTCTTCGCCTTCTCGAAGTCCGTCTTCGCGCCCTTGGTGGCCTCGAGCGCGGTCTTGCGCACGATGCCGTCCGTGGGCAGGAAGTCGGTGGGCGCGGTGTAGAACTCGCGTTCCTCGGCCGACAACTTCGCGCCGGCATTCATCTGGAGGAAATCCGTGGCGCGATCGCGGGTGGCGAAGCGGCTCGTCACCTCGATCCAGGGCGTCTTCTCGCTGGCGGGGAACTCCGCGCGCAGCATCTTCGCGCCGTACTTGCCGTCGGTGACGACCTCTGCGCGCGTGGCATTGCCGCTCCACACGTTGCCGAGAACTTCCTGGTAGTCGCTTTCCACGGAGGGGAGCGGGATCCAGACGGTGGACGCGCCCGTGGGCTTCATCACCTCGACGAGCGAGGCGACCTCGAAGGTGCGCCAGCCCGCGGGCTTCGGGTTGAAGGGAAGCTGCTGGGCCAGCGCCCAGCGCGGCACCGCGAGCAGGGCGGGAGCGGCGGAGGCGGCGAGGAGGAAAGCGCGTTTCTTCATGGGAATCAGGTCCTTTCGGGTCTGCTAGAGTTCGAGGCTTCAATAACCTGGAAAACGCAATGGGAATTCTACGCTGGACCGCCTCCGTGCTCGCCATGTCGGCGCTGGGCGCAGGAAGCCTCCATTGTGTCGCACAAACCCCCCTTCGCCTTGCAACAACCACGAGCACGGAAAATTCCGGGCTGTTGCGCGCCATCCTGCCGAAGTTCGAGCAGGCGCACGGCTACAAGGTGCACGTCATCTCGGTGGGCACCGGGAAGGCGATGCGCCTGGGGGAGAACGGAGACGTGGACGTGCTGCTGGTGCACAGCCGCCCCGACGAGGACCGGTTCGTCGCCCAGGGCTACGGCGTGGATCGCCGCGACGTGATGTACAACGATTTCGTCCTCGTCGGCCCGAAGGACGACCCGGCGGCCGTGCGCGGCGGCAAGGACGTGATCGCCGCCTTCCGCAGGATCTTCAGCGCCAAGGCCGTCTTCCTTTCCCGCGGCGACGACTCCGGCACCGACAAGATGGAGAAGGCCTATTGGGCCGAGGCGGGACAGCGTCCCGAGGGACGGCGCTACCTTTCCGCCGGGCAGGGGATGGGCGAGGTGCTCACCATGGCAGGCCATCTCGGCGCGTACACGCTCTCGGACCGCGCCACCTACGGCGCTTATCGCGGGCGCACGCCCCTCGATCTCCTGGTCGAGGGCGACCCGCGCATGTTCAATCCCTACGGCGTCATCGCGGTGAATCCGGCGCGGTTTCCTGACGCCAACTACCGGGGCGCCCTGCAGCTGATCGAGTGGATCACGAGCACCGAAGGCCGGCGCGCGATCGCGGAGTTCCGCGTGAACGGCGAGCAGCTCTTCTTCCCCGCCTCGAAGTGACGCGCAAGCCCGCCGCCGCGCGCCCGCCCTATCCCGGGCTCACGCTTCGCGTCCTTTCCGGGCAAGAGCGCGCGATGGGGCCCGGCAAGGCGGAGCTGGTCGAGCGCATCGACGCGACCGGGTCCATTTCCGCGGCGGCGCGCGAGATGGGCATGTCCTACCGCCGGGCGTGGCAGCTGGTCGAAGCGGTGAACGCGAGCTTCCGCGAGACGGCGGTCGAAAAGGCGGTGGGCGGGGTGAGCGGTGGCGGCGCCCGGGTGACGCCTTTCGGCCGTGCGCTCGTTCGGCGCTTCCGCGCCATGGAGCTGAAGGCCTCGCGCGCCATCGCGCGCGACATCGCCGCCATCGAGAAGGACCTCAAGCGCCGCAAGAGGTGAGGGCGGCCGCCCGCGCCCCCCGCTGTATTCAGTAGAATATAGCGATGATCCGCGCTGTCTTCGCCCTCTGGATGCTCACGGCCGCATCCGCCTTCGGCATCGAGCTGAGGCTGGGTATGACACACACGCTCGAGGACTCGGGCCTGCTCGCCGTGCTGCTCCCGGCCTTCGAGGCCGCGCACGGCGTGAAGGTGCGCGCGCTGGTGGCCGGCACCGGCCAGGTGATGAAGTACGCGCAGAACGGCGACGTCGATGTCGTCTTCACCCACAGCCGGGCGGATGAGCAGAAGCTGGTCGAGCGCGGCATCGGCAAGGCGCGCCTCGATGTCACGTACAACGATTTCGTCATCGCCGGGCCCGACGCGGATCCCGCGCGCATCCGCGGCCTGCGCGACGCGGCGGAGGCGCTGAAGCGCATTCGCGCCACGGGCGCAAAGTTCGCCTCGCGCGGCGACGATTCGGGCACGCACAAAAAGGAGCTGCAGCTGTGGACCGCTGCGGGGGGCCTCGTGCCCTGGCCCGGATACCTCGCCACCGGGCAGGGAACCTCCCGGACGCTGCTCATCGCCCACGAGCTTGGCGCCTACGGTCTCGTGGACCGCGCCACGCTACGGCAACTCGCGCGCCGCTTTCCGATGGCGATCCTGGTCGAGGGCGATGCGAGGCTCCTGAACGAGTATGGCGTCACGACGCTGCGCCCCTCGCCCACGCGCGCGGTGAACGAGCGCGACGCGGAAGCCTTCGCGGCCTGGCTGGTCTCGCAGCCCGCGCGCCGGCTCATCGCCGGTTACCGCATCGAGGGGGAGCAGGCCTTCTTCCTGCCGCTGGAGCGGCGCGGACCCATGGCAAAATAGCAGCCCGTCCCGCGGCCTCCCATGTCTCTCCTCGATGCGACCCAGCAGGCGTTCCTGCGCCTCTTCTCGGGCGACGCGGAGCTCTGGCGCATCGTCTGGATCTCGCTCAAGGTCTCGCTGACCGCGCTGGTCCTCGCTACGCCGATCGCCGTCGCATTCGGCTTCTGGGTCGCATCGAACCGCTTCCCCGGGCGGCGCGCGGTGATCGTGCTCCTGCAGGGCATGCTCAGCTTCCCCACCGTCGTCGTGGGCCTGATCCTCTACCTCCTCCTCTCCCGCAGCGGCCCGCTCGGCAGCTGGCACCTGCTGTTCACGCAGGACGCGATGATCCTGGGCCAGGCGATCATCGCATTCCCGGTCCTCGCGGCCTTCACGCTCGCGGCCGTGCAGGGCTGCGACCCGCGGCTGCGCGAGACCGCGGTGAGCCTTGGCGCAGGGCCGGTGCGCTCGGCGCTCACCACCCTCTTCGAGGTGCGCTTCGCGGTCATCGCCGGGGTGCTGAACGGATTCGGGCGCGTCATCTCGGAGGTGGGTTGCGCGATGATGGTCGGCGGCAACATCGCGGGGCTCACGCGCAATATTCCGACCGCCATCGCCCTGGAAACCAGCAAGGGCGACTTCGCGCAGGGCATCGCGCTCGGCGTCGTGCTGATGGCCTTCGCGCTCGGCGTTACGGCGCTGCTGGCGCTGGTGCAGGAAGAGCGCAGGTCGGCATGAAGCGCAGCGCACCCGGCGCGAGCGCACTGGCGGCCATCGAGACGCTCGCGAAATCCTACGCAGGCAAAGCGCTGCTCGACGCGGGGCCGGTCTCGCTCTCGGCGGGCGAGCTGGTCGTGCTCACCGGCGACAACGGCAGCGGCAAGACCACCTTCCTCAAGATCCTCGCGGGGCTGGAGCGCGCGGACCGGTTCTCGCTGCGCTTCAACGGACACGCCGCCTCCGCGAGCGATTATCCCGCGGCGTTGCGCCGGGAGATCGTCTACGTCCACCAGCATCCGTACCTGTTCAACACGTCGATCGCCGACAACATCCGCTACGGGCTGCGCGTGCGCCGGCTTGCGGGGGAGGAGCGCGAGCGCCTCGTCGCGCAAGCCATCGCATGGGCCGGCGTGGGGCATCTGGAAGCGGTCGCGCCACGCAAGCTCTCGGGTGGAGAGACGCAGCGCGTGGCGCTCGCGCGGGCGAAGGTGCTGGACCCCCGGCTCCTGCTGGTGGACGAGCCGACGGCGAACCTCGACGCCCAGGCGCGCGCCCAGGTGATCGAGCTGCTGAGGAAGACGGCGACGGGGAACAACTGCGTCGTGGTGGCCTGCCACGACCGCGAGCTGATCGAGCTCGCGGGCGCCCGCCGCTGGCACCTGCAGGGCGGGCGTATCGAAACCCTGTAAGGGGTCTGACCCCTTACTTCTCTTGTTTCTTTGTGTTCTCGAGCAGCTTCTGCAGCTCGCCGCTCTCGTACATCTCGCGCATGATGTCCGAGCCGCCGACGAACTCTCCGTTCACGTAGAGCTGCGGGATGGTCGGCCAGTTGGCGAACTCCTTGATGCCCTGGCGGATGTCGGGGTCCTGCAGCACGTCCACGGTGAACGGCTGGGCCACGCCGCAGGCCTTGAGGATCTGCGTGGCGTTGGCGGAGAAGCCGCACTGCGGGAACTGCGGCGAGCCCTTCATGTAGAGGACGACGGGGTGGGAAGTGACCTGGCTGCGGATGGTTTCGTGGGCGCTCATGGGTGGGTCTCCTGGGTTGCCCCCATTTTACCGCCGTCCGGCCTCGATCAGGTCCGCGAAGGCCTCCATCAGCTCGAGGTTCGCGGGGCTGATCGCGCGCGGGTCGAAGTCGAAATGGCACACGCTGCCGAAGGAGCGGCCGTCCTCGCCGACGAGGGGGACGCCGCAATAGGCCTGCAACGTGCTGCGCTTGGGGTGGTCGCGAACGCGCTCATCCTGGCTCGCGTGGGTGGTCTCGAACGCAGCGTTGGTGTCGCGCACGTAGACGCAGTAGGAGGCGAGCACGGGGATGGCGTCGGTGGACTCGACGGCGGGGTTCTCGCGGTCGAAGAAGTACAGGTTGCGAAGGGTGTCGCGGTCGAAGCGGTACAGCGCGGTGAACCGATGCTCGGTGAGCGAATTCAGCAGCGCCAGCGCGGAGCGGATCTGGCCGGATCTCACGAGATGCTTGATCTCGGGAAGCAACGGATGCAGGGCGTTCGTCACGCGGAAAGCCTACCCGCGGCGATCCGCGGGATACCGCCGAGATCCCGGATGCTGTCGGCCTGCGCGAACCCCGCCGTCTCGAGGAGCCGCGCGACGGCGCTCGCCTGGTTGTAGCCGTGCTCCAGCAGGAGCCAGCCGCCGGGATTCAAGTGCGCGCCGGCCCCGGCGACGATGGCGCGGATCGAGTCGAGGCCGTCTGCGCTGCCGTCGGTGAGCGCGTGGCCGGGCTCGAAGCGCAGGTCGCCCTGCCTCAGGTGGGGATCCGCGGCCGCGACGTAGGGCGGGTTGGCCGCGATCGCATCGAAGCGCCGGCCCGCCACCGGCGCGTACCAGCTCCCGGCGAGCATCTCGACGCGGCCCGGTGCGAGGCGCTGGGCGTTGGCGCGCGCTACGCCGAGGGCGGCCTCGTTGACCTCTACCGCCGTTACCCGCGCGTGGCTTCGCTCGCAGGCGAGCGTGACCGCGATGGCGCCGCTGCCCGTGCCCAGATCGAGCACGTCGCACGGCCCCCGGGGGAGCTTGGCGAGCACCACCTCGACCAGCGTCTCGGTCTCGGGCCGCGGGATCAGCACGTTGGCGTCCACCGCGAAATCGCGGCCGTAGAACTCGCGCTTCTCCACGAGGTAGGCGACGGGCTGGCCGAGCTCGCGCTGGGCGACCATGAAATCGATGCGCGCGTCCTCGGTCTCGGTGAGCACGCGCATCGGGTGCGTCGCAAGGTAGGCGCGATCCACGCCGAGCAGGTGGCACATGATAGCGCGGGCGTCCACGCGCCCGATGGTGTCCTCGGCCTCCTGCAGCGCCGCGTGCAGCGTGCGCATCACGCGTTTTCCGCGAGGCGCGCCAGCAAGTCGGCCTGGTGCTCGGAGGCGAGCGCGTTGGCGAGGTCGTCCAGGTCGCCGTCCATGATCTTCTCGATCTGGTGCAGCGTGAGGTTGATGCGGTGGTCGGTGACGCGCCCCTGGGGGAAGTTGTACGTGCGGATGCGGTCGGAGCGATCGCCGCTGCCGATCAGCGACTTGCGCTCGGAGGCCTCCTTGGCCGCCTGCTCGCGCTGCTGCTTGTCCTTGATGCGCGCGGCGAGGATGCGCCACGCCTGCTCGCGGTTCTTGTGCTGGCTGCGTGCGTCCTGGCACTCGACCACGATGCCGGTGGGCGTGTGCGTGAGGCGCACCGCGGAATCCGTCTTGTTCACGTGCTGTCCGCCGGCGCCGCTGGCGCGGTACGTATCCACGCGCACGTCGGCGGGGTTGATCACCACGTCGCTCGCATCGTCGGCCTCCGGCATCACCGCGACCGTCGCCGCGGAGGTGTGGATGCGCCCCTGCGTCTCGGTGGCGGGCACCCGCTGCACGCGATGGCCGCCGGATTCGAACTTCAGGCGGGAGTAGGCGCCGCGGCCCACGATGCGCGCGATCACCTCCTTGTAGCCGCCGGCCTCCCCCGGGCTCTCGCTCATCACCTCCACCTGCCAGCGGTTGCGCTCGGCGTAGCGCGCGTACATGCGGAACAGGTCCCCGGCGAAGAGCGCGCTCTCGTCGCCGCCGGTGCCCGCGCGCACCTCGAGGAAGAGATTCTTCTCGTCGTTGGGATCGCGCGGCAGCAGCATCTTCTGCAGCTCCTCGGCGAGCGTGGCCTGGCGCTCGCGGCCGGCCTTCACCTCGGCCTCCGCGAAATCGCGCATCGAGGGGTCCCGCGCCATTTCCTCGGCGGTGGCGACGTCGCCCTCGACCTTGCGGTAGTCGTTGAAGAGCTCGACCACCGGCTGGATCTCCGCGCGCTCCTGCGAGAGCCTGCGGTAGTTGTCGAGGTCGCCGGTGATGTTCGGGTCCATCAGGCGCGCGTCGACCTCCTGCAGGCGCGCGGTCAATGCCGTTAGCTTCGCCGCGATCGAGGCTTTCATGATCCGCCCGGGCCGCGCTCCTCGGGGTCCGGGAAAAGGGTGTCGAGCGCGCGCAGCAACTGCTCGCGCTCGTTCTCGCTGGCGCGCGAGAGGGCTTGCGTGGGATGGTGCAGGAACTTGTTGGCGATGCCGCTTGCGAGCGCTTCGAGCACCGCCTCGGGATCGTCCCCGCGAACCAGGCGCAAGCGCGCCTTGGCGAGCTCGGCGGCGCGGTACTGCTCGGCCTTGTTGCGCAACTGCACGATGGCCGGGACCGCTGCGCGCGCGCCGAGCCAGCTGCGGTACTGGGCCACCTGCGCGATGACGATGGCCTCGGCCTCGTCCACGGCGGCGCGCCGGCTCTGCGCGCCCTCCTGCACGATCTTGCCGAGGTCGTCGATGGTGTAGAGGAAGAGGTCTTCGAGCTCAGCGGCCTCGGGCTCGACATCGCGCGGCACCGCGAAGTCGACGACGAACATCGGCTTCCTCTTGCGGGCGGCGAGCGCGCGCTCGAACAGCCTCTTGCCCAGGATCGGCAGCTCAGAAGCGGTACCGGTGACCACGATGTCGAATTGCGCGAGGCGCCCGGGAAGCTCGGCGAGCGAGATCGCGGTGGCCGAGAAGCGCTCCGCGAAGGCCTCCCCTCGCGCGAGCGTGCGGTTGGCCACCACCACCGAGCGCGGCTGCTGGGCGACGAAATAGGTCGCGGCGAGCTCGACCATCTCGCCCACTCCGATCAGCAGTACATGCGTGCGCGAGAGGTCGCCGAAGAGGTTCTGCGCCAGCCGTTGCGCCGCGGCGGCCATCGAGATCGAATGCGCGCCCAGGGCCGTTTCCGTACGGACCTGCTTCGCCACGGCGAAGGTCTGCTGGAACAGGCGGCGCAGCATCGAGCCCAGCGTGCCGGCGCCTTCGGAAACGCGCACCGACTGCTTCACCTGGCCCAGGATCTGCGGCTCGCCCAGAACCATGGAATCGAGCCCTGCCGCGACACGAAACGCGTGGCGCACGGCGTCCTCCGCGATATGCAGGTACAGGATCTCCCCGACGCTGGTCCCCGAACGCGCCGCTTCGGCTTCCAGCCAGCGGCGCACCTGCGCGGGCTCGTCGGCGCTGAAATAGACCTCCGTGCGGTTGCACGTGGAGACGAGCACGGCCTCAACCACGCCGGGCAGGGCGGCGAGCTCGAGGAGGGCCCGGGGCTGGCGGTCGGGCGGGAAGGCGAGCTTCTCGCGGACCTCCAGGGGCGCGCTCTGGTGGTTGATG
>JBKJYC010000147.1:0-2627 GCA_046715885.1 Usitatibacter sp. | reverse complement strand
TCGCGGTGCTGTTCGGCGGGCGCATCGCCGAAGAGCTCTTCATGAACCAGATGACGACCGGCGCCTCGAACGACTTCAAGCGCGCGACCGAAATGGCGCGCCGCATGGTGACCGAGTGGGGCATGACGGAAGCTCTGGGGCCGATGGTGTACGGCGAGAACGAGGGCGAGGTGTTCCTCGGCCGCCAGGTCACCACGCACCAGAACATGTCGGAAGAGACGATGAAGTCGGTGGACAAGGAAGTGCGCGCCATCATCGACATGCAGTACGCACTCGCGCGGCGCCTCCTCGAGGAGAACCGCGACAAGGTCGAGGCCATGACCAAGGCGCTGCTCGAGTGGGAGACCATCGACGCGCACCAGATCGAGGACATCATGCAGGGCAAGCCCCCGCGTCCGCCGAAGCCGGTCGCGAAACCCGTGCCGCCGAGCGGAGACAGCGGCAGCAAGGGCGCGGGGACGGCCACGCCGGCGCCTGCGGAGAGCACCTGAGCGCCGGCTCGACCGGAAACAATGCGGGGCGGCCCTGGCCGCCCCGTTTCCTTTCCGCGTCCCGCGCGCGCCCGTTGGTGGTCGGGATCGTGAACGTCACCGGCGACTCGTTCTCCGATGCCGGGCGCTTTCTCGACCAGCCGCGCGCGATCGAACACGGCTTGCGCCTTCGCGAGGAAGGTGCGGACCTCGTGGACATCGGCGGCGAGTCCACGCGGCCTGGCGCGGCATCCGTTCCCCTCGACGAGGAACTGGGGCGCGTGATCCCGGTGATTGCCGCTCTCGCGCGCGAGGGCGTGCCGGTCTCGGTGGACACCATGAAACCCGAAGTCATGCGCGCCGCCATCGAGGCCGGCTGCGCAATGGTGAACGATGTGAACGGCTTTCGCGCCGAGGGCGCCGTCGCCGCGGTGGCGGGCGCGGGCGTCGCGGCCTGCCTGATGCACATGCAGGGCGCGCCGGCCACGATGCAGGCGGCTCCGCAGTACGGCGACGTGGTCGCCGAGGTCGCTGCGTTCCTGCGCGGGCGCGCCGCGGAGCTCGAAGCGGCGGGCGTGGCGCGCGAGGATATCGTGCTCGATCCCGGCTTCGGCTTCGGCAAGACGCTCGAGCACAACCGGACGCTGTTTCGCTCGCTCCCCGTCATCGCCGGGCTGGGCTACCCGGTCATGGTGGGCCTGTCGCGCAAGCGCACCATCGGGGAGCTCACCGGGCGCCCCGTGGACGAAAGAATGGCCGGGAGCGTTGCGGCGGCCCTGCTCGCCGTGCAGAATGGCGCGACTCTCGTGCGCGTCCATGACGTGAGGCAAACCGTGGACGCGATGAAAATCTGGATGGCCCTCAAACCATGACCCGAAAATATTTCGGCACCGACGGCATTCGCGGCCGCACCGGCGAAGCGCCCATCACGCCCGACTTCGTGATGAAGCTCGGCTATTGCGCGGGCCGCGTGCTTTCGCGCGCCGACGTAGCACCGCCCCACCGCGACCGCCCCGCGGTCCTGATCGGCAAGGACACGCGGCTCACCGGCTACATGCTGGAGTCCGCGCTCGAGGCCGGGCTCTCGATGGCGGGCGTGGACACGCTGCTGACCGGCCCCATGCCGACGCCGGGCGTCGCGTTCCTCACCCGCGCGCTCCGGCTTTCGGCCGGCGTCATGATCTCCGCCTCGCACAATCCCTTCGAGGACAACGGCATCAAGTTCTTCTCCAGCGACGGGATGAAGCTGCCGGACGACGTCGAGAGCGAGATCGAGGCGGCGCTGGACGAGCCCATGGCCCCGCCCGCGCCGTCGGCGTACGGCAAAGCCGAGCGCGTGCACGATTCGGAAGGCCGTTACCTGGAGTTCTGCAAGGGCACATTCCCGAAACAGCGTTCGCTGCGCGGCCTCAAGCTCGTGGTCGATTGCGCGCACGGCGCCAACTACCGCGTCGGCCCGCGCGTCTTCCAGGAGCTGGGCGCCGAGGTTTGCTCCATCGGCGACCGCCCGAACGGCACCAACATCAACGACGGCTTCGGCGCCACGAAGCCCGCGACCATGGCCAAGGCCGTGGTCGAGCAGAAGGCGGACTTCGGCATCGCCTTCGACGGCGACGGCGACCGGCTGGCGATGGCCGATCACGACGGGCGCGTGTTCGACGGTGACGAGCTGCTCTACGCGATCGTGAAGCACCGCTTGAAGGAAGGGCGGCTGCGCGGTGGCGTGGTGGGCACGCTGATGACCAACTTCGCGCTCGAGCGCCGGCTGGCCGAGCTCGGCATTGGTTTCGCGCGCGCGAAAGTGGGCGACCGCTACGTGCTCGAGTCCCTCCTCGAAAAGGGCTGGGAGTGCGGCGGCGAGAACTCGGGCCACCTGCTTTGCCTCGACAACCACTCGACGGGGGACGCCATCATCTCGGCGCTCCAGGTCCTGGCCGCGCTCGTCGCCTCCGGCCAGACGTTGGGCGACCTCACGCGCGACTTGGTGCTGCTGCCGCAGGTCCTGGTGAACGTGAAGTTCGGGCGCAAGTTCGATTTCCAGGGCGAGCCGTCGGTGCGCGAGGCGGTCGCCGCGGCGGAAGCCGAGCTGGCCGGCAAGGGACGGGTGCTGCTGCGCCCCTCCGGCACCGAGCCCGTCGTGCGCGTCATGGTGGATGG
>JBKJYC010000146.1:0-3735 GCA_046715885.1 Usitatibacter sp. | reverse complement strand
AACTCCTACAAGCGCCTCGTCGACGGCTTCTGGGCGCCGGTGAAGCCCACCTGGGCGGTGGACAACCGCACCGCTTCGTTTCGCGTCATTCCCGGCTCGTCGAAGTCCACGCGCCTCGAAACCCGCTGCCCGGGCGCCGACATGAACCCGTACCTCGCCGCCGCGGCGGTCATCGCGGCGGGGCTGCACGGCGTCGAGAAGGGCCTCAAGCTCACGCAGAAGCCGATCCACGGCGCCAACGAGGGCTCGGAGGACATCCCGCGAGCGCCGCGCACGCTGATCGAGACAACGCGCAACCTGCGGCAATCGAAGGTGGCGCGCGACTGGTTCGGCGACGATTTCGTCGATCACTTCGCCGCCACGCGCGAGTGGGAATGGCGCCAGTGGCTGGACGCTGTCACCGATTGGGAATTGAAGCGCTACTTCGAGATCATCTGACGGGCGTGAACCCGCGCTTCTCCGTCGTCATCCCGGCGTACAACGAGGCGGGGTACCTGCCGCGCCTGCTCGATTCCCTCGACGTGGCCATCGCGGCCTACCCCCAGGGCCGCGAGCGCATCGAGATCGTCGTCGCCGACAACGCCTCCACCGACGAGACGGCCGCGATCGCGCACGCGCGCCGCTGCATCGTGGCGCCGGTCGAAAAGCGCTGCATCGCCGCGGCACGCAACGGCGGCGCGCGCGCCGCGCATGGAGAGATCCTCTGCTTCACCGACGCCGACTCGCGCGTGCATCCGGGAACCTTCGCCGCGATCGACGCGGCGCTCGCCGATCCGCGGGTGGCGGTCGGAGCCACCGGCATGGTCGCCGAGCGCGAGTCGCCCGGGATCAACGTCACGATGGTCGTCATGAAATTCGTCGTCCACGTGCTGAACCTCGACGCCGGCGTGGTGTTCAGCCGCCGCCCGCTCTTCGAGCGCATGGGCGGCTACGACGAGCGCCTGCTGTTCGCGGAGGATGTGCGGTTCCTGCTGGACATGAAGCGGCTCGGCCGGTTTCGCCGCGCGCGCGGCGCGCCGGCCACCATGTCCACGCGCAAGTTCGACCGCCATGGCGATTGGCACATGCTCACGATGGCCCCCGGGCTCCTCTGGAGCCTCATCACCACCCGCGGCGCGATCACGCGATTCGCGCGCCTCTACTGGTACGATGATCGCCGCTGATTTGCGTCACGCCGCTCCTCCATGCCCATCGACAAGTTCTCCTTTCCCACCACCATCCATTTCGGCCCCGGCGCGCGCCGACTGGTCGTCGATCATCTGAAATCCCAGGGCCTGAAGCGTCCGCTGATCGTCACCGACAAGGGCCTGGCGACGCTACCGATCCTGTCCGAGTTCCGGTCCTCGCTGGACGGCCTCGCCGTCGAGACGTTCGCCGGCGTCTTCGGCAATCCCACGAAGTCGCAGGTCGATGCGGGGGCGGCCGCAGCGCGCGCGCACAATGCCGACGCCATCATCGGCTTCGGCGGCGGGGCTGCGCTCGACGTGGCGAAGGCGGTCGCGTTGATGGCCACTCACGAGGGCGACGTGCTGCAGTACGCGTGGGACCACCCGCAGGTCCTGCCGATCAGGAACCCGATCCTGCATTTCGTCGCCCTCCCGACCACCAGCGGCACCGGCAGCGAGGTTGGCCGCTCGAGCGTGATCTCCAGCGACCAGACCCACGTGAAGAAGGTGATCTTCAATCCCGTGCTGCTCGCCAAGGCGGTGTTCGCGGATCCCGAGCTCACGCTCGACCTGCCGCCCCACGTCACCGCGGCCACCGGCATGGACGCCCTCACCCACAACGTGGAGAGCTACCTCTCGCCCGCCTACCACCCGTTGTGCGACGGCATCGCGCTGGAAGGCGCGCGCATCGCCGCGCGCGCGCTCGAAAGGGCGGTGAAGGAGCCGAAGGACCTGCGGGCGCGCTCCGACATGATGATGTCCTCGATGATGGGTGCGATCGCCTTCCAGAAGGACCTGGGCGCGGTGCACTCCTGCGCGCACGCGCTCGGCACGGTGAACGACCTCCACCACGGCCTGGCCAACGCGGTGATGATCGACCACGTGATGAAGTTCAACGCGCAGGCCGCGGGGGACAAGATGGCGGAACTGGCGCGCGTGTGCGGGGCCGGGAGCACACCGCAGGACTTCATCGCGTGGCTGGGCCGCCTCAAGGCCGCGATCGGATTGCCCGCAGGCCTGAAGACGCTCGGCGTGAAGGCCGAGCACGTGCCCGCGCTGGTGGACATTGCCATCGACGACATCTGCCACCAGACCAACCCGCGCAAGTGCACGCGCGCGGATTTCGAGGCGCTGTTCCGGGCCGCACTGGCCTGACATGTTCGTGCGGCGCGCGGCGCTGCTGGGCGCCTTGCTGTTCCTCGCGGCACAGGTCCACGCGGTCTCTTCCGTTTTCCTCGAGGACTACACCTGGACGGAGTTGCGCGACGCGATCGGCTTGGGCAAGACCACGGTGATCGTCCCCGTCGGCGGCACCGAGCAGAATGGCCCCCACATGGCGCTCGGCAAGCACAACGCGCGCGTGAAGAGACTCTCGGAGAGGATCGCGACCGCGCTCGGCAACGCCGTGGTCGCGCCGGTGATCGCCTACGTGCCCGAGGGGCGCATCGATCCGCCGACCGGCCACATGCGCTTTCCGGGAACCATCAGCATTCCCGACGATGCCTTCGAGGGCGTGCTCGCGGCGGCCGCGCGCAGCTTCCGCCGCCACGGGTTCCGCGACATCGTCTTCCTGGGCGACTCGGGCGACTACCAGAAGAACGTGAAGGCGGTGGCCGCACGCCTGAACCGGGAGTGGGCGAAGGACCCCGCGCGCGTGCACGCGATCGAGGATTACTACCGATTCGATCGTTTCCCGAACGGTGGATGCGATTCGCAAGGCGGTTCGCCGCTAGAATTGCGCTACCCCATCCGGAGAATCACGTAATGACCGCCTCAAAGACCCGCTTCGCCCGCCTTTCACTCGCTTGCGCCACGCTCGCCGGCGCATTCGCACTCGCCGTGGAAACCGTCCCCGGCATGCCGCCGGTGGTCGATCCCGCGAACCTCTACAGCGAGACCACCGCGGGCAAGGTGAGCCCCGCCCTCGCCGGGCACCTCGAGCGCATCTACGTCCCGCACGTGCAGTCGAACGACATCTACGTGATCGATCCGGCGACCTTCAAGGTGATCGACAAGTTCAAGGTCGGCCTGAATCCGCAGCACGTCGTGCCTTCTTACGACATGCAGACCCTGTGGGTCACCAACAACGCCGAGCGCACCCCCCATGGAAGCCTCACGCCGATCGATCCGAAGACCGGCAAGCCCGGCAAGGCCATCCCCGTCGATGATCCCTACAACATGTACTACTCGCCCGACGGCAAGTCCGCCATCGTCGTGGCCGAGGCGATGAAGCGCCTGGATTTCCGCGATCCGAAGACGATGCAGCTGCAGTACTCGATCGCCACGCCCCAGTGCGCCGGCATCAACCACGCCGACTTCTCGATCGACGGTATATTCGCCATCTTCACCTGCGAGTTCGCCAAGACGCTGGCGAAGATCGACCTCGTGAACCGCAAGGTGATGGGCTACCTCAAGCTCTCGAAGGGCGGCATGCCGCAGGACATCCGCATCTCGCCCGACGGCAAGGTGTTCTTCGTGGCCGACATGCGCGCCGACGGGATCTTCGTGATCGACGGCGAGGCGTTCAAGGAGGTCGGCTTCGTGCCCACCGGCAAGGGCACCCACGGGC
>JBKJYC010000145.1:0-2770 GCA_046715885.1 Usitatibacter sp. | reverse complement strand
GCCCATCTCCTTGGGAACGGACAGGTCGGCCCGGACCGTGCCGTCGCTGGATTCGGTACGGCCGTTGCGTCCGCCGGTGGCGGTTGCCGATGCGGTGTAGAGGGGCTTGATCGTGTCCATTGCGGCGTTCTCCTTTAGTGTTTCTTACTCGGGCTTGATGTTGGCGTCCTTGATGGCTTTCGCCCACTTCGCTGCCTCGGACCGCTGAAAGGCCGCGAACGACTCGGGCGTCGTCGGGATGAACTTCGCGCCCTCGGTCTCGAGGCGCTTCTCCACGTCGGGCGACTGCATGATCTTCTGCACTTCGGCATTCAGCCGATTCACGATCTCGGGGGGCGTGCCGGCGGGCGCGAAGAGGCCGATCCAGTTGCTCACCTCGAAGCCCGGCAGCGTTTCGGCAACGGTGGGCACCTCGGGAACGGCCTTCGCCCGCGTGGGCCCGATCACCGCGACTGGACGCAGGCGCCCCGCCTTGGCTTGCTGTATCACCGTGGGCATGGTGGCGAAGATCATCTGCGCCTGACCGCCCATCACGTCGGTGATCGCGGGCGAGTTGCCCTTGTAGGGAACGTGGACCATGTCCACGCCCGCCATCGACTTGAAGAGCTCGCCCGCCAGGTGGCTGGTGGTGCCCAGGCCGCCCGAGGCGTAGCTGAGCTTCCCGGGCTGCGACTTGCCGAGCGCGATCAGCTCGGGGATGTTCTTCACCGGCAGCGACGGATGCACCACCAGCAAGCCCTCGGCGTCGAGCACGTGCGCGACGGGCACGAAGTCCTTCAGCGGATCGAACGGCATGCTCTTCACGAGGTACGGGTTGACGGCGTGCGAGCCGATGTTGCCCATCACCAGCGTGTAGCCGTCGGGCGGCGACTTCGCGACCAGGTCCGCGCCGATGTTGCCGCCGGCGCCGGCCTTGTTCTCGACCACCACGGGCTGGCCCCAGGATTCCGAGAGCTTCTGGGCGATGACGCGCGAGAAGGTGTCCGCGATGCCGCCCACGGCGAATGGCACGACGATCTTGATCGTCCGGGAGGGGTAGGCCTGGGCGTGGGAGAGCGCCGAAAACGCGAGCGCGGCGCAGCCCAGGAGCGCGGCGATGGTCTTACGCATTGGTGGATCTCCTCGTGATCAATGAAGTGCGTCCCTGAATAGGGCCTCGAAATCTTCCCGCTGGAGCGGCCGCGGGTTGGTGGCGGTCGAGTGGTCCTTCATCGCGCCCTCGACCATCCGCGGAATCATGTCCTCGGTCACGCCCATGGCGCGCAGCGACGGCGGCAGGCCGAGGTCCGCGTTGAGCGACTCGATGAAGCTCGCGAGGTCGCGGTCCAGGGGAACCTCCAGCACGCGCTCCAGGGCCTGCATCTTGTCCGCCGCATGCGAGCGGTTGTAGCGGAGCACCGCGGGGAGGATCACCGCATTGAGTGTCCCATGATGCAGCAGCGGCGTCTTGAGGCCGCCCAATGGATGCGACATCGAATGCACGGCGCCCAGGCCCTTCTGGAAGGTGAGGCCACCCTGGAGAGAGGCCATCATCATGTTCCAGCGCGCGTCGCGGCTGCTGCCGTGGCGCACCGCGGTGCGGATCCAGCGCGCCGCGCGCGCGGCGCCGTCGAGCCCGATGGCATCGGCGGGCGGGTTCACGCGCGGTGAGAGATAAGTCTCGATGCAGTGCGTGAGCGCATCCATCCCGGTGGCGGCGGTGAGGCGAGCGGGCAATCCCAGCGTCAGCTCGGGATCGCACACGGCGACCCTGGGAATCATGTGCGGGCTGATGAAGCCCAGCTTGCGCCCGTCGCGCAGCGTGATGAGCGAGGCGCGGCCCACCTCGCTGCCCGTACCGGCAGTGGTCGGCACCGCGATCACCGGCGCCATCTTCGCGGTGATCTTCGCCATCCCGCCCTGGATCACCGCGTACTGCTCCAGAGGCCCGTCGTGCGTGGCCATGAGCGCCACACCCTTCGCGAGGTCGATGGGCGACCCGCCGCCCAGCGCCACCAGACCGTCGCAGTCCGAGTCGCGGTAAAGAGCCGCGGCTGCCATCACCGAGTCCTCGTCCGGGTTCTGCGGCGTGCGATCGAAGACGACCGCCGTCGGCAGCACCGCGCGAATGCGTGCCATCACATCGCCCGCGGCCAGGCCCGGGTCGGTGACCAGCATCGGACGCTTGATGCCGAGCGAGGCCGCGATCTCGGCCAGCCTTGCGCTCACGCCGAAATCAAACTCGATGGTGGTCAGGTAATTGATCGTTGTCATGACGTTCTTAGGGGACAGACCCCTTAGCCGGCTAAGGGGTCTGTCCCCTAAGGTCTGCCAGCCGCTCAAGGCGCTTGATGGAGGGCAGCTCGATCAGCTTGCCCTCGTACACGAGTGGGCGCGTGGGATCGTCGCGGAACATCTTCACGATGGCGCGCGCGCGCTCGATCTCGGCCGCGCTCGGCGTGAAGGCGTCGCGTATGGCGGAGACTTGCCGGGCGTGCTTGGCCGCCTTGCCCGTCATTCCCAATGCCTTGATGCGCTCGCAGTTGGCACGCAGGCCTTCCACGTCATCGACGTCGGGGTACGGGGAGTCGAGCACCTCGACCCCGCCCAGCGCGCCGGCGTGGACCACGCGCGATCGCGCATAGAGGAGGGGCTCCCACGCCATCGCGCACCCCAGCGCGGTGGAAAGGTCGAAACCGCCGAAGAAGAGCGCCCTCAGCCGCGGATCGGCGCGAGCGATGGCCGTGCAGTCCTCGAGGCCCTGCGCGGTCTCGATGATGGCGTAGAGCTC